>NZ_JALKFU020000229.1 GCF_023242965.2 Frankia sp. AgKG'84/4 | reverse complement strand
GTGCGGCGCAGCTCGGCCGTCTCCTGCCCGCCGGCTATGAGCAGGAAGCCGGCGGGCAGCGGGAACACCCCGACCGGCTGCGGCCGGGAGAGGCGAGGCCCGACCGCGGCGGGCCGGTCGGTCCCAGCAGCGGTGCCGGAGCCGGCGGTGGTGCCAGTGGTGCCAGTGGTGCCAACGGTGCCAGTGGTGCCGGCGGTGGTGGTGGCGGGCTCAGCCATCTCGGTGGTCCTTCGCGAGGTCCTCAAGGATCATCTTCTGTGCTCGCTCCATCGACCGGCGTACGGCCGGGGTCAGGTCGGCGCCGGGCTCGAACGAGCCGGCCTCGATGAGATAGACGACGATGTCGGTCGGATAGTCGGGGCCGAGCAGCCAGCGGCCGAACGCCAGCGCCTGGTCCCAGCGCACCGCGTGCGGCGAGGACAGGTGCAGCGGCACCTCCGACAGTTCCTCGCCGGGGACCCGGAAGACGGTGCCGGGCGCCGACCCGGTGCGGGCGGCGTCGACGAGCACGACCCGGCGGGCGCCGCGCATCGCGAACGCCGTGTCCATTCCAGCCGTGCCGCCGTCGACCAGGCGCACGCCGGCCGGCACCCCTGACTCGGCGAGGCGGCGGATGAGGATCGGACCGACCCCGTCGTCACCGCGCAGCAGGTTCCCGCAGCCGATCACCGCCGCGTCGCAGCGCGCCGGCTCCACGCCCGGCGGGTCGAGTCGCACCCGGGTGTCGGCGGACGGCGGCGGCTGGCCCGTCAAAGGTCCTCGTTCACGACGAACCGGCTCAGTTCCCGCCCGGTCCGACCGTCGTAGGCATGGACCGTGCAGACCAGGCACGAGTCGAAGCTGCGGGCCACATGGCCGAGCTCGACCGGATCATCCGGGTTGGCGACCGGGGTGCCGACGAGGGCCGCCTCGATCGGGCCCGGCGTGCCGGTGCCGTCGCGGGGGCCGATGTTCCACGCGGTCGGGGTCACGACCTGGTAGTTCGCGATCTTTCCGTGCTCCAGCACGATCCAGTCCGACAGCGAGCCGCGGGCCGCCTCTGTCGAGCCGAAACCGCGCCCCTCGGCGAGCTCCGACGGCGGCAGGTGGAACGGCTCGCGCAGGTCGATCTCGTCCAGCCAGCCGCGTACCCACCGGTAGTACAGCGCCGCCTCGTGCATCCGGGCCAGCAGCCGGACCATCACCGACGAGCCGATCGTGGCGAGGATGTCGGCGAACAGCGGATCGTCGTCCTGGTGCGGGGCGGCTCCCGGTGCCGCGGCGGCGACCCGGCGGGCCAGCGGACCGGCCTCCAGCGGCAGGTAGCCGAGGTCCGGCACGTCGTAGCGGGGGGACTTCGCCCAGCTGTACTTGCCGGCATGGCGGCCGACCTCCGGGTCGATCGGGTCGGTCTCCCCGTCGAACGGGTGGTAGGCGGAGGAGCCCCGATAGAAGGAGTGCGTGACGTCCTCGCGCACCCGGGCCTGGTCGAACGGGTGATGGGTGCCGCCGGCGTACACGCCGGAGCGGCCGATCAGTGCCGCCTCGCGGCCCTCGATCGTCGGGCGCGCATACAGGTCGGGGTGCAGGTAGGTGCCGGTCGCCAGGTAGTTGCCGGCGCCCTGGCCGTAGCGGTCCAGGCCGATGTCCAGGCAGTAGCGCAGGAAGAAGCCGAGGTCGCTGTCGCGCTGCGCGTCGTTCTCGTCCAGCCAGGCCAGCACGTCCGCCCAGCTGTGGTTCGCCAACCAGCGGTCGACGCCGCAGCCCAGCCAGCGCTTCTCCAGCCACTCGGTCTTCCAGTGCTCCAGGATCGCGGTGGCGCGGGTGACGTCGGCCAGCGTCGGCGCGCAGATCACCCCGCCGGGCACCATGAAGCTGGAGTGCGGCCACTGGCCGCCGAAGATCGCGTACACCTCGACCGGGGCCCCGGACAGCACCACCCCGGGGCCGTAGCTCGTCCCGGTGAACGGGGTGAACCGGCGCACTGCCTCCTCGTAGAGCGGGGACGACGCGTACCGGCGGTTGGTCAGGTCGATGGCGAACAGCGCGTAGAAGCACCGCGGGATGCTCTGCAGCGTCTCGCAGGCCTGGGCGATGTTGCGGATCAGGGTCGCGTTGCGCGGCAGCTCGGTGCGCCAGGCGACGTCGAGCGCGTAGGCCGCCTTGTAGAGGTGGCTGCCGCCGCAGATCCCGCAGATCCGCGGCGTGACGATCAGGCCCGCCTGCGGGTCCTTGCCCCGCAGGATGATCTCGAAGCCGCGGAACATCGCCGCGGACGTCCAGGCCGAGCTGACCACCCCGTCATCGATCGTGACCCGGACGTCGAGATCCCCCTCGACCCGACCCATCGGGCTGACGTTGAGATCGACGGTCGTCATCTCGGAACTCATTTCTGCTGTGCCGGCCCGTCTCGGTGCTGTCCGGGCCGGTTCCCCGGCCGGGCGGTCGGGCCTGCGGCGGGGACTCAGACGACGAACATGTCCTTCTTCGACCATGCCGGGGCGGCTGCCCGCGAGGCGGCGGCCTGGGCCAGGTAGGCCAGGTGACCGCTGCCCTCGGGCACCTCGCGGGGAATGACCCCGGCGACCTTCTGGGTGCGGAACACCGTGCCCGGCGCGAGGTCGAAGAACGGGAACTCCGGTTCGGTGCAGCCGATGCACGGCATGCCGACGCGGGTCTTCGACGACTGCCGGTTCCACAGGATCCGGTTGCAGGGGGAGTGGGTCATCGGGCCGCGGCAGCCGAACTCGTAGAACAGGCAACCCTGCCTGGTGCCGTCACCGAAGCTGACCGTCGACTGCTTGTACTCGAAGTACTGGTTGCGACTGCAGCCCGTGTGCGTGAACGACGTGAAGAACGTTCGGGGCCGGTGCAGCTCGTCGAGCTCGATGTCGGCGGCGCGCCCCGTCGCCAGCGCCACCAGGATCTGGGTGATCCAGTCCGGATGGGCGGGGCAGCCCGCGATGTTGATCACTGGCAGGCCGGCTCGTGACCGGAAGTCGCTGCCGAGGAAACCGCCCGGGTCGCGCCGATGGAACTGCAGCCCGGTCGAGTCGCTCGGGTTCGGCGCGGTCGCGGGCAGCCCGCCCCAGCTCGCGCAGTCGCCGATCGCGACGACGATCCGGGCGTGGGCGGCCAGGTCGCGCACCCACTCCTGCATCGGCCGGTCGGCGAAGACGTCGTAGGTGCCCCGCCCGCCCGGACCACGGATTACCGAGCCCTCGAAGACGAAGATGTCGACCGGGCGGACCCCCCGCGCGCAGTCCCAGAACAGTTCCCGCGCCGGGGCGCCGCTCGCCAGGCCCAACGACGGATGCCAGATCAGATCCAGCCCGAAGTCGGTGATCAGATCGATGACGGTGGGTTCCTCGGCGTTCAGGAACGACATCGTGTTGCCGCTGCACGCCCCACCCTGGAACCAGAGCACGGATGACATCGGTGGTCCTTCCTCGGATGGGCCGGTGGCCATCCGGCGCGCGCCGGGAACGACGGCGCCTGACGGCGGGGGCCCGGCGGTGGACGGCCCCGGGGAAGGACAGCGGGACGCGACCACAGGTGGGGCGGCCGTCGGCGTGGGGTCGTCCCGCCCGCCGCGCCGGTGCGGCCGGCTGCCGGCACAGCGACGCTATGTCCCGCCGGACGGGACGCCGATGGGGCGTGTGCGGAGGCTGCCACCTATGCGGGATGGCGTTTGGCGGGCGCCGCCCCGCGCCGCGACAGTGAGGACCGTCGTCGGCGATCGGCGCCCACGGCCGTGGCAGGGAGGACTCGACCATGCATGAGCTGTCCATCTGCCGGTCGGTCGCGGAGATCGTCAGCCGTCATGCCGCGGGCCGGCGGGTGAGCCGGGTCCGGCTGCGGGTCGGCGCGCTGCGCCAGGTCGTGCCCGCGACCCTCGTCCACTGCTGGAACGTCGCCTACGGCGGCCAACCGGCCGAGGCCGGGGTCGAGCTCGCCGGGTCGGTGCTGGCCGGGTCGGTGCTGGCCGGGTCGGTGCTGGAGGTGGAGAGCGTTCCCGCGCGGGTGCGGTGCCGTGGGTGCGGTGAGCGCCGCGAGCTCGTGCGGCCGTCGACGTGCTGCCCGGCCTGCGGGACGGCCGACGTCGAACTGATCGGCGGCGAGGAGTTCCTGGTCACCTCGTTCGACGTCGAGCCGCTGCCGGCGGCGGTCTGAGATGGGCCGTTTCCATCCCCATTCCCCCGACCCCCATTCCCACGACCCCCATTCCCACGACGTCCACGAGCACGGTGAGCACCCGCACGGCCCGCTGGTCCCTGCGGCCGGCGAGCTGGACCATTCGGGTTACGGCACGGCGGCGGAACGGGTTGAGGTACTCGAGCGCATCCTCGGGGAGAACGAGCGGGCGGCGCGGGCGAACCGGGCGGCGTTCGACGCGGTCGGGGTCGTCGTCGTGAACCTGATGTCCGCGCCGGGCGCAGGGAAGACGACCCTGCTCGCCCGGACGCTGCGCCGGCTGTGCGCCCGGCGCCGGGTCGGGATCATCGAGGGAGACATCGAGACCAGCCTCGACGCGGACCGCCTCGACGGGTTCGGCGCCGCGGTGGCACTGGTCAACACCGGCGACGGGTTCGGTGGGGAGTGCCATCTGGACGCGCCGATGGTCGCCTCGGCGCTGCCGCGCCTGCCGCTCGCCGAACTCGACCTCGTCATCATCGAGAACGTCGGCAATCTGGTGTGTCCCGCGGAGTTCGTGGTGGGCGAGGATCTGCGAGCGATGGTCTTCGCTGTGACCGAGGGCGAAGAAAAGCCGCTGAAGTATCCGGTGATGTTTCGTTCGGCGGATCTCGTGCTCATCAACAAGATCGACCTGCTGCCACATCTTGATTTCGATCTGGGCGCGTTCCGCCGCAATCTGGAAGCGGTCAGTCCCGGCGTGGCGGTGCTGGAGATGAGTGCGCGCACGGGCGCCGGGGTGGACGCCTGGTGCGACTGGCTGGAACGCCCGCCGCGGCCGTAGCCGCCCTGACCGTGGTCGGCGCGTCGGAGTCCATAAACGCCGCAGATCTGCTAGAAAAGCGTCCGATCGGGATGGCGACGTCGGAGGGGTCGATCAATGCGTCCATCCATCAACAGTCCGAGAAACAGAAGGCCGGCAGGGAGGCGTCGGGCCATGGCCGCGATTGTCGTCGCGGCTGCCTTCGGATTTCTCACTACCGGCGCCGGATGTCCCCCGCCGGGCTGCCCGCCGCCGTATCCGCCCCACTCGACCTGCTGAGGTCGTTGCCACAGCGGCCCGGCGGGGTCTGGCCGGCCGCGCGCCGTCCCGGCCCCGCCGGGTTGCCGCGTGGCCGGGCTCCCCGCGTGCTCCAGCAGCTGCCTGCCGCCCGGCGGGCTCGGCGTTGCCGGATGAACGTTGCCGGATGAACGTTGCCGGATGAACTCAGTGGTCCGGAATGGTCTCGGCGATCTCGCCGAAAGTCAGGGTGGGGCGGGGGCCGATGGCCAGGACCTCCCGCGCTCCGGGCGTCACCTGCTCGGGTGGCCCCATCAGCCCGGCCGGCCCCGCCAGCCCGGCCGGGTCCACCGGCCCGGCCGGTTCCGCCAGCGTTCCCCGCAGCACCGCGACCGCGTGTTCGTAGGCGTCGTGGGTCGGCAGCAGGCGACGGATGTTCAGGGGAAGCAGGTCTTCCCGGTTCGTCTGTCCACATCGCGGGCAGACGGTCTGACCCAGCGGGAGCAGCACTCCGCAGCCGCCGTCCGCCGAGCCGCAGCGCCGCCAGTCCCGGTCGACCTCGATATGTCGGATCTGCTGGCGGCGGCAGGCCGCGGCGGTGGTCACCAGCGGCGCGGGGCCACCGGCCGACTCCCGAACGACCGCCGCCGGGCGCGTGCGGGTGCGTCTCCTGGAGCTCCACAGAGTCGACAAGGCAGCCTCCCAATTCGTCCGAGTACGACCTATCTCGCAGTGATTTTCTTGCTCCTCAGAGCGAACCGTCTGCAGTCGATCCAATCAACCGAATGGCACCTTCAGGTGGGGGCTGAGCGGAACTTCCTCACATTGCCGTGCGACCGTCCACTTCGGCGTGCTTGGATTGACGATTGGTCTCGTCTCGGGCCGGGTGGGGCCGGCGGATGCGCGCTCTCGCCGCACACCATTCTGCATGACGCGGCCCGTCGCGGTGGCCGATACGGCGGAGACGGCCTGGGGGCGCCCGGACGTTTCCCGGTCCCAATCCCAGTCTCGGTCCTGGTGCCGGCCGGCGGCGCGGTTCGTGCGGAGTCTCAGCGCATGATGCCGGTGTGGCCGAGGGAGTAACGGCCGGGCTGTGGCCAGACCGTGAGACCGTGCGGCTCGTGGCCCACGGGGATCTTCGTGAGGAGCTTGCCGGCGCCGGGGTCCGCTCCGCCCGCGCCGCCGGTGTCGAAGACGTAGACGACGTTGCTGCGCCGACCCGACAGCCACAGGCGGGTCCCGTCCGCGCTGACGTTGCCCATGTCCGGTGTGCCACCGCCCGGGATGGGCCAGTTGGCCACGACCGACCGGGTCGCGAACGCGATCACCGAGACGGAGCCGTGGTTGCCGGTGTGCGGGAACGGCGGACGCATGCTCGCCATCTCGCCGCCGCGGTTCGCCACGTACAGGAACCGCCCGTCCCGGCTCGGGTAGAGGCCATGCGTCTCCGGGCCCGTCCGGACGAAGCCGACCTTGGTGAAGCGGTCGCCGTCGATGAGGTGGACCCCGTCGGAGTTCATGTCCGCGACGTACCAGACCTGACCCGCAGGATCGATCTTGATGTCCTGCGGCGCCGCGTCGCGGCCCAGGTCGAGGTAGCCCAGCACGGTCTGGTGCACAAGGTCGATCTTGACGAGTCGACCGGCGAACTCGCAGGTGGCGATCGCGTAGGAGCCGTCGACCGAGAAGTCGACATGGTTAACGCCCTCACACTGCGTGCCCACGTCGAGGCTGTGCCGTAGCGCCATCGTGTGCGGATCACGGAAGTCGATATCGTGGTTCGCCTCGGCGATCACCATGGCGTATGAGCCGTCCGGGGTGAAGTACAGGTTGTACGGGTCGGCCACGGGCACCGCCGGGCCGGCGAGGCGGCCCGTGCGCGGGTCGATCGGGGACAGGCTGTTGCCGCGGTTGTTGTTCACCCACAGGGTCTGCAGGTCCCAGGACGGGACGACGTGCTGCGGTTCGCTGCCGGTGGCGTAGCTGCCGATCACCCGCATCGTCTGCTGGTCGATCACGCTCACCGTGCCGTCGGCGAGGTTCGGCACGTAGACGTAGTGCGGGTCCTCGCGCACCGTCGGGCTGAACATCCCGGCGCGGGCATGGGCATACACGTCCACCCCGGTGGTTGCCGCGGCCGCCGCGCCCGCGGACGCGCCGGGCATGGGCATGGGCATCGACATCGCCATCGACGGGCTGGGGGCGGCTGCCGCCGCCGCGTTCTTGTCGGAGTCCCGGCCGGGGTCGACGACCAGGTACACGCCGAACAGGGCGAGTACGAGCACGGCCCCGACCGCTATCAGGACGCCGGGCAGCCGGGAGCCGTCCGCGGCACGATGGGCGCGATGGGGACGTGAGGGGGCCCTGTCTGGCACCGCGTCAGATTAGCCACGCGCCGCGTCCCCGTCGGCGGTGGGTTCCCGGCCGGGCCACGCCGCGGACCGGCCCGGACGACCGCGTCCCGGCAGGCACCCAGCGGAGCTGGGCAGCGGAGCTGGATACTTGGAGCCCAGCGACGGACGGTCGCGCGGGAACGGAGGCGGAAGCGGACATGATCGGTTACTTGGCGTGACGGGAACGAGAGGCCGCGACGTCTCCCGTCGTGGGTTCCTCGCCGCCGGCCCGGCCGCCGCCGCGGCCGCGGGGCTCGCGGCCTGTGCCGGCT
>NZ_JALKFU020000228.1 GCF_023242965.2 Frankia sp. AgKG'84/4 | reverse complement strand
CCGCTGCTCGGTCCAGGCGGTGCCGTCCCACCAGCGCAGCGCGCCGGGGCGGGCCGCGTCGACGTGCCAGTCCGCCTGCCGGTTCGCCGGCGGCGGGGGAGCGGCACCGGTGCCGGAGCCCGTGTTGTCCGGCTCGTCCTCGACGGAGATGCCGAAGCTGCGGGCGAGGCCGGCCAGGCCGCTGCTCCAACCCTGGCCGACGGCGCGGAACTTCCAACCGCCGTCGCGCCGGTAGAGCTCCCCGAACACCATCGTCGTCACCGGCTCGGCCGTCTGGGCCCGGAACGCGGCGAGCAGCCGGCCCGCGGTGTCCTCGACCTGCACCAACACAGCCCCGGCGCCGGCGAACGTCCCGCTGTCGACCGAACCGGCGAGCACCACCGTGGCGATCTCCGGTTCGACGGCGCCGAGCAGCACGGTGAGCGTCCCCCCGGCCCGCTGCGAGGTCACGCTGACGGTTCCGGACCGGTGCCGCGGCTGGTTGAAGAAGACGAAGTCCTGGTCCGAACGCACCGTGCCGCGCCCGGTCAGCAACACCCCGCTGACGTCGACCTGCAGACCCGACCCCGAGTGCACCACCGCCCGCACCGTCACGGTGGGAACACCGACGTTCGCGCCACGTGCCAGCATTGCGGCAGTACCCATTCCCAGCCCCCCTGAGCGCGGCCCGTCGAACCGGCGGTGGCCCCTCCACCCCGCGGGCGGACGCCAACCCGACACGTCCCGATACCACCGGCGCGAGATCGGTACCTGGCCTGCGCCCGCCGTCGATCAGACTCGCAGACTGGGAAAAATACCTCACCGCATCTGCCTGCAAGCAGGCGGTCATACCGCTGCGCGGCCAGTCCTGCCAGCGCGCGCGGCCACTGCGCTGGTCGGCGTGGGTGCGGAGGCAGGAAGATCGGGCCATCAAGGGCAGGATGTGCTCGACTCGCTACGCACGGCGAGAGGTGTTCGGGGGTTGGCGAGGTCTTTCCACGTCGGCCCATTCTGTGATCGGACCGTTCCATCGTGGTCGGCAGAAACCGGTAGGCTTCTGGGTCACAGGTGGATGTCCGCCGCAGTCAGATCGCAAGCAGACCGCAAGCAGACAAGGTGGTTGGCGAAGTAGTCGCCCTGTCGGTCAGGGATGGAAGTAGGCTCGCTCGGCGGTAGCCGCGGGTATCGGGGGATCCATCGAAAGGGCGCTGGTCGCAGCGGCTACGTGCCCGGAATATGGCGGCGGCCCGCCGCTGGATTGTTCGCTGGCCGTCATGCTGTTTCAGTGCGGCTGGCGCCGTCTGTTCCCCGCCCGTCCTCATCGCTTCTCGGGCCGCGCTAGGTGTCTGCGGCCGACCTGCTGCCCGCGTGGCAGACAAGGGCCGGGTGCGGAGTCGGGAGAGCTGTGAGGACAGGAGTCCGCCGCCGCGCGTCGTCCGCGGTGAGCACGGGCGAATGGCAACCTGGCGCGGAGCTGAAACCGGGATCTCTGGGCCCGCCCGTGCGGGTCTTCATTTCCTACAGTCAGCGGGTGGATCGGGAAGTCGCGACCGCGCTTCGGCGCCAGCTCCTGATGCTCGGGTCGCGGCGAACCCTCGGCCGCATCAGATCGCCGGTGTCCGTGTTCCTCGATGTCGCGACCGCGCCGGCCGACGCGAGCCTTTCCGAGATGATCAATAAAGAGCTGGCCAGAAGCCACTTCTTCCTGCTCCTGGCCTCGTCCGGGCCAGACGGTTCGGCGGAAAGGCCGATTGTCGCGAAGGAGGCGGAGCAGTGGTTGGCCCTCCACGGCGGCCGGCCGGAACGCGTTCTCGTCGCGTTCACCCGTACGGACGAGGCCGCGGTGGCCCCACCGTCGGCAGCGCGGACTCCACCGGGCGAACCGCGGCAGGGCGGGGAGATGTCCGCGGCGCGCCGGGCGGCACTCACGGCCCCCCTGGGGCAGCTCGACGACTTCTATCCCGCCTGGGTCGACCTACGCGGGATCTACGACAACGAGCGCCTGCTCGGCGCCATGCCCCTGGCGAGACGCCGCCGCCGAGCGTATCTGGTTCGGAAGGCATCGATCCTCGCGGCGGCGGTACGCGGGATCTCGCCGGAACTTCTCACCGGCTGGGAAATCCGGCGCCGCACGAGGGTGCTGCGCTGGACTGCCACCGGGGCGACCGTCGGAATGTTGTTGCTGGGGGTACTCGCGCTGGTGGCGCTCCAACAACGCGATGAGGCCCGTCGACAGACGAGAGTGTCGGAGTCCGCCCGCGTCGCCCTCAAGTCCGCCGTCGTCCGGCGCTCGGACCCGTCCGTCGCCAATCAGCTCGCCCGGGCCGCCTACCGCCTCGAACCGACGCGGGAAGCTCTGGGCGCAGTGCTGAGCGCGTCGGGAGACACCGCGGATATCCGCCTGCTCGGCCATCGGGCTGTCGGCACCGCGGTGGCCTTCCGACCCGATGGGCAGCTCCTGGCCTCGGGCAGCGGCGACGACACGGTGCGGCTGTGGGCGATGGCGGCGGGCGGTGAGCGCCCGCTCGGGGTGATCCAGGCCGCGGCGGCCGGCGTCGCCGCGGTGGCGTTCAGCCCGGACGGTCGGCTGCTCCTGGCCGGCGGCGCCGCGGGCACCACGTTGTGGGATGTCACCGACACACGGTCGCCGAGGCTGCGCGCACGGCTGCCGAACGTCCTCGGGACGGCCGCTGCCGTGTTCGACCCGCGCGGCGGCGCCGTGGCCGTAGGTGACAGGAGCGCCGTCGCGATCTGGAACCTCAGCCGGCTGGATCGCCCGGCGGCCCTGCTGACCGGTGCCGGCGCCCTCGTCACCGACCTCGCGTACAGCGCGGACGGCACCCTGCTGGTCGCCGCGGCGGGCTCCGAGACACGCCTGTGGGACACCCGCGACGCCTTCCGTCCTCGCCGGGGCGCCGCGGCGCGCGACGGGACGGGCACGGTCGAGTCGATCAGTCTGAGCCGCGACGGTCGGCTGCTCGCGACCGCCGGGTTCGACCGCCTCGTACGCCTGTGGGACCTGCACGACCGTGCGATGCCGGTCCTCATGCGGCGCCTGGATGGTCCGGATGGCGCGGTGAGCGCCCTCGTCTGAGCCCCGACGGCCGCACGCTGGTGGCCGGCGATCGCGACCACAGGCTGTGGTGGTGGGAGGCCGCGAGCGGTGAGCTGCGGTCGGTGTCGGCGACGCCCGGCGAGATCCGCGCGCTCGCGTTCGCGGCGGACGGCCAGCGCCTGGCCACGACCGGGTCGGACTCGGCAGTACGGCTGTGGGACGTCTTCGGCCCGGTGCTCGCAGGTACACGGACGGCGCTGAAAGGTCTGGACTTCTCCCCGGACGGTCGTCGCCTCGTCACCGGCGGCGGCGAGCGCACGGTGCGGGTGTGGGACACGACGGATGCCCGCCATCCCCACCCGTTGGGCGTGAGCACGGCGTTTCCGGCTGCCGTCACGACCGCGTTGTTCGCCGGCGGCGGCTCCACGGTCGTGGTCGTCACCGGCGATGGCCGGGCGTCCCTGCTCGACGTGACCGACCCTCGACATCCGGTGCCGCGCGGGGTGCTGGCCGGTGGCGACGTCACGGTCGCCGCGGTCAACGCCGGTGGAACCCTGCTCGCCGTGGGCTGCGGCGACGGACAGGTGGCGTTGTGGAACATCGCCGACCCGGCGGTCATCTCGGACAGGTCGGAGCCCTCGCCTTCGCCCCTGACGGACGCACCCTGGCCTCCGGTGACGAGGAAGGCGACATCCGGCTGTGGGACACCGACAGCGGGCCCAGCCTGCGCACGGAACTCTCAGCGAACAGCGGGACGATCAACAGGATCGTGTTCGCGCCGGACGGTCACACCCTCGCCAGCGCCGCCTTCGACGGCAACGCGCGGCTCTGGGAGACCGATCTCGTTCGGGCTACCCGCGACCTCTGCCGGCATGCGGGCTCGCCGCTGACCCAGGACGAATGGCACGTGTATCTGCCCGGCATCTCCTACCGGCCACCCTGCTGAAAGGCTTCCTCTTGCCACCTCGATGGAGATCGGCCTGCGCCCTGCTGGCAGGTGCCGCCATGATCGTCGGATGTTCCGCCGGCAGGCCCGCACCGCCGCCGCATCTGCCACCGGGTGAGATCGCGCGTCGCGCGCAGGCGGCATTCGCGGACGCCAACACCGCCCACGTCCTGGGCACCGTCCGGGACGGCGCGCAGCGCTTCGCCTTCGACGCCCGCTACACGGGCGCCGACAGCGACCTCACTATCGATCACAACGGGAGATATCGCGTCCGGCGCGTCGGCGCCGCCCAGTACCTGTGGGCCGATCAGGCGTTCTGGGACGCCACCGTGCCGGCCGCGAGCGCGGCGCTGGCGGCCCGATGGTGGACGGGAAGCTTTCCGCCACCCCCGGCCGGAGTGGCGGATTTCAGCACGCGGAGCAGTGTGGTGAGTTCACTGCGGCGTTACGACTGGGCGCACGGGCAGGCGGCGCAGACCACGCTGCATGGTCACACGGTTATCCACCTGACCGCCGTCGCGGCCGGCGAGTCGACGACCAGCGCCAGCCTGTACGTGGAGAAGGACGGCGCCGGCCGTCCGCTTCGCTTCGAGGAACCCGACGAGTCCCTGCGGCTGGACTTCCAGGACTATGACCAGCCTTACCGGGTCCAGAAGCCGGCGGATGTGCTGGACCTGAGCGCCGCGGTGGCACAGGCGTTTCCCACCGCGCCGCCGGCCGGCGGTGTGCCGCCGGGCCCCATCCCCACCCCGCGATAGCGGTCCCGCTGCCGCTGGGTGGGTCGTCTCCGGGCGGCACCAGGACACTCTCGTCAGCGGCGGGGGCGGCCCGAGAAGCCCTGCGTCCTGCCACCCCCGCCGAGCTGGCGGGCCTACCGGCCCGCGAGCTGCCTGCCGGTGAGATCTGCCAGCAACCGCCCGTAGGCGAGCCCGAGATCGTCTCCGTTGGGACGGAAGTTGACGACCTGGATTCCGCCCAGTCGCGGGTCGGACAGGGCCGTGGGTCGCGGCTGGTTCTTGCCCGGGATGAAAAAGACCACCCGGGTGAAAGCGGCGGCGGCCACCTCGTCGCCGAGGGCCTGCGGAGAGTCGCCGGCCAGTTCGCCGTCGCTGACGACAGCGAGCGCGCTCGCCGCGCACCGCTGGCCCGCGTACATGCTCTCGGCCCGTTTGAGCACCGGCAGGAAGGCGGTTCCACCGCTGGTCAGGAGCGGGTCCAGCCGCGGCGTGCCCTGAATGTCGCGGATCGGGGTGAGCGGAAGGCTTGTCTGGGCGTCCCCGGCGAACGAAATACCGCCGAGGACGTCGTCCGGCGCGAGTTCACGTCGGCTGAACTCGAGCAGGTCGCGCACGGCGCTGGCGCGCACGCTCGGCAGCGGCGGCTTCGCCATGCTGCTCGAGACGTCGCTGACCAGCGTCATGCACACCCGCCCCGGCAACCTGCGGGCGCCGCCGAGGTGGGCCTGCGCCAGTGACGTCGGGGCGGCGTTGTCCTGGTGGTCATCGCACGTGACCAGCAGGAACGACCCAAGCCCAAGCAGGAGCAGCAGCGCGAGCAGCGTCAGCCACGTGCGCCTGCTCAGCGGGCCGCGATCATACCGCAGCCGTGCGGGCCGGGCTGGCAACAGGCGGGGCAGGTAGGGCTGCCCGGACTGGCCGCGGCCGATCACGCGGCGCGCTCGATCCTCGCTACCTGGCGGCGAATCGACGCGAGAGCGTCCGCCGTGGTGTCACCGTCGACGCCCAGCGGGAGGTCGGCGAGATCCTCGGCGGCGGCCAGCCGGTCCAGCAGCGCCTTCGTCGCCGCCGTGTCTGTCGCCGGGGACGCGGCGAGTCGATCGAGCTCCTGCCGTGCGCCGGTGACGGCCTGCGCCAGCCGTTCGAGGCTCGGCTGCGGGCCGTGGGCGTGCATCATCCGGTCCAGTTCGGACCGGATGATGCCGACAGCCTCCGATCGGGTGCTCCCCAGCGCGCGCAGGGCGGCCTGCGGCGATGCGAGTGCGGGGGCGTTCCAGCCGCCGAGGACCTCGTTGAGGCGGTTGTACGGATCCGGAGCCGGGCGGGGGTCGCTCGCCCTGGGCACCGGAAGGCTGTGCAGCACGCCGGCTCCCCGCCGAGCGGCCGATTCCGACCGCCGGCCGCGACCGGCGAGCCGTGTCGTGCTGCGCACGATCGCCCGGTCGCCGGCGAGGTAGCCCGCGTCGGCCCGGTGCGCGGCGCGCCACTGCCGGGTGAGTAGCTGATTGGTGATCTTGTTGACGCGGCCGGTGGCGCTCTCGAAGCTGCGGTAGGCGTCGTGCAACTCCCTGCGGGCGGCGTCCAGCTCCCGCTTGGCGGCCCGGTACTCCGGCGCGGCGAACTTCTGCTGGTAGGACGCGAATGCCGCGGACAGTGCGGACTGCAGGGCGATCAGCGAGCCGAACATCAGCCAGCTGGAGAACGGCGGCGGTTCGCCGTCGACGGTGTCGGCACCGGACTTGGCCGCGAAACCGATCGCAAGCATCACCAGCGCCGGTACAGCGATGATCGAAACCCCGACCACCAGCCGCCGTTTGTCCTTTCGCATCTGCTGTTCGGTCTCGGCGGCGGCCAGCCACTGCTTGACCAGGAATGCGACGACGGCGACAACGGCGATGGTGAATGCCGCGGGCAGGGTCCAGCTCGAGATCTGATCGATGTCGCTGGCCAGAAACACTCCGTGCAATGTCGCGAAATCAGCCGCGGCGAGCAGCAGATAGATTCCGAAAACCAGCCGTCGATCGAGCGGTGGAGAGGCCAACGGCTGCTCGCGGATATGCGAGTCGACCCTGTCGTAGTTGTCCTGGAAGGCCCCGGCCTCGCGGTGCGCGCCCTCGACCCGGGCGCGGGCGACACCGAGCTCGGCGAGAAGCTTCTCGGTTGACGGGCCGTAGAGGTCGATGAACGCCTGGGTGGCGTGCCGGTAGCCGTCGATGGCACCCGCGGCCTCCCGCGGCGTCGGGTGATCGACCTGTTCCTGCGCCGGCGGTGTGTCGGGCGTTCTCGGCACGGGTGAAATGGCCGGCTTCGCTGACCCCGGCTCTTCCCGGGATGCATCGCCGGGTATCTGTTCGCTGGTCATCCGGCATACACCTCGCTCACCACGACCGGGTTCACCACGCCCGACGCGGTCAGGAACTTCTTCCAGATCTCCACGAGCTCGTTCGCCTTGCCGGTGTCCGCGACGCCACGGCCACGCCCGACGTCGTACATGGAGGCCTCGATGCCGGTCAGTCGCACCGGATGGGCCTTGACCGTCTGCACCCCGTCGGTGAGCATGATCCCGATCCGCCGGGTGGCCAGCGGCGTGCGTTGGCTCACCGCCTGCCAGGCTCCGGCTATGTCAGTGCCCGGCCCCTTGGGATCGTTGGTGCCGTTCGCGTCCGGATGAGAGGCGAGTTCCCGCAGCGCGGCCCGGAGGGACGCGGCGACCGCGGGCCGCCGCTTCTTGGCGACCGAGTCGTTGTTCGCCTTCGGAGTCGTCGACGGACAGACCAGCAGGGACGTCACGCCGGCGACCGATCCCCGGAAAGCGAGGACGGTGAGTGGGGCGTTGTGAAGCACCGCCCGGTCGACAATGTTGTCGAGCTGCTCGGTGAACTCGCGCGAGGTGTTGTTGAAGCTTCCGGTGAAGTCCAGCAGCGCGATCACCTCTTCAGCAGGATGACCGCCGGCTGGTTCGATCGGAACCTTCGACGGGCACGCGCCGCTGGATACGGATGGACCGCTGGCGGACGACGATGAGCCGCAGCCGGCGAGGAGTGCTCCCAGGGTGCAGGCGACCGTGATCTGAAGAAATTTCTGAACGGCGATGGATGAGGGCCGAGAACATCTCGACAAGGCAG
>NZ_JALKFU020000227.1 GCF_023242965.2 Frankia sp. AgKG'84/4 | reverse complement strand
CCCCGAAGCGGCCCGGTGGCCGCGCCCGAACTGCGGTCGCCGCCGCGGTCGAGGCGACGAGGTCCGCCGGTCCGCGGCCGGCGGCCGGCGGACAGACCGCGGTTCTGCCCGATACCCACCCCGACGCCAGCGGCCGCAGGGCCTCGCCGGTGGGCGGCAGCGGCGGCGACGGCACGGCCGGCTCGCGGGCGGGATCTCCCCCAGGCCCGCCCACCGACAGAACAACGAGTCCCGCGGCGTTGGTCCGCCCCCCGGTCGACCGACGACCGCTCGCGCGGAAGATGGCGCTGCTCGCGGCGGTGCTCGGTCTGGTCGTCGCACTGCTGTCGCTACCGGTCGTCGCAGCGGTGGGCCTGTTCGCCAAGGGCAGCGCCGATCACTTCCTCGGCCTGCCGAGCGAACTGGTCACTCCGCCGCTACCGCAGAGCTCCGTGATCCTCGCTTCGGACAACTCGGTGATCGCCACGCTGCGTGGCGCCGAGAACCGCATCGTGGTGCCGGGCAACCAGATCCCCAAGGTCATGCGGGAAGCCATCGTCGCGATCGAGGACTCCCGCTTCTACGAGCACGGCGGCGTGGACCCCCAGGGGGTGCTGCGCGCCGCGCTGCGCAACAGCGAGTCGGGCGGTGTCGCCCAGGGCGGGTCGACCCTCACCCAGCAGTACGTGAAGAACGTGCTGCTGCAGAACGCGCGGACCGCCGCGGAACGAGAGGTCGCCGCCGGCGACTCACTCGACCGCAAGATCCAGGAGCTGCGGTACGCCCTCGACATCGAGAAGCGCTTCTCCAAGGACGAGATCCTCGAGCGGTACCTGAACATCGCCTACTTCGGCGACGGCGCCTATGGCGTGGGCACTGCCGCGGAGCACTACTTCGGCGTGCCGATCTCCCAGGTGAACGTGCAGCAGGCCGCGTTGCTCGCCGGCCTCGTCCAGAGCCCGTCGCGGTACAACCCGGCCGCCCATCCGCAGGCCGCACTCATGCGTCGCAACACGGTGCTCGACAAGATGGCCGAGAACAACTACATCAGCCCGACGCAGGCGGACGCCGACAAGCAGGTGCCGCTCAACGTCGTGCCCGCGCCGCCCCCCGCCGCGGACTCCTGCGTGACGTCGAGCGCACCCTTCTTCTGCGACTACGTCCGGTCCCAGCTCCAGGCGAGTCCCGCTCTCGGCAGCACCCTGGAGGAACGCAACCGGCGCATCTACGAGGGTGGCCTCGTCATCCGCACCACGCTGGACCCCCAGGTCCAGCAGGCCGCCCAGGATGCTGTGAACTCGACGATCCCCCCCGACAACCGGGTCTCCGCGACCGAGGTGGTCATCCAGCCGGGGACCGGCAACATCCTCGCGATGGCGGTCAACCGGGTGTACGGCCCGGATGTCGCGAGCAACCAGACCGTCGTCCCGCTGCCGACCAAGGCGACGTTCCAGCCGGGTTCGACCTTCAAGACGTTCGTGCTGGCCGCGGCGCTCGAGCAGGGCTACGGCACCTCGACCGCCTTCTACTCCCCAGCGTGCTATGTCAGCAAGAAGTTCCCGCTGGACCGCGGTGAGGGCGACTGCGCCAAGGGCTACTCGAACTCGGCCGAGTCCGAGGCTGGCATCTACGACATCCCGCGCGGCACCTGGGATTCGGTGAACACCTTCTACGTGCAGTTGGCGGAAAAGGTGGGGATCCCGGCGGTACTGGAGATGGCCAAGCGCCTCGGTGTCAGCCCGCCGCAGGCAGACAAGATCGGTTCCACCGATGGTGCGACGGCGATCGGCGGTGGCCAGTACATGTACGTGGCGCCGCTGCAGATGGCCGACGCCTACGCGACGATCGCCGCGGGTGGCCTGCGCTGCACGCCGCGCTTCGCCACCGGAGTGGTGGACTCGAGCAAGACCGCGATCGACATCGCCAACGGGTCGCAGTGCGAACAGGTGCTGGCGAAGGGCATCGCGGACACGGTCTCCAGCGTGCTGGAAGGCGTGCCGATCAACGGGACGGGCCGTAACGCCGCGATCGGCCGGCCCTCGGCCGGCAAGACCGGCACCACCGATGGGTTCTCCGCCGCCTGGTACGTCGGATTCACTCCGCAGATGACGGCGGCGGTATCGGTCGGCGACCCCACCGGCGCGGAGCAGCACCCCCTGCGAAACGTCGTGGCGAACGGCCGGGCCTGGCCGGAGGTCTTCGGCGGTGACCTCCCGGCGATCATCTGGGGCAAGTCGATGCGGGCGGCGCTGGCGCCACTGCCGGTCGAGCCGCTGCCCGACGCCGACCCCACGGCGGCGCGCGGCACCAAGGGCGGCCTGCAGAACACACCGCCACCGCCGCCACCAGCGCCGGCCCCGATACCGGGCCTTCCAGGCGTGTTGCAGGACCTTGGCCAGCAGGTCGCTGGGGCGATCCAGGGCGGCCGTCAACCGGGCGCAGGCCAGAACGGCGGCGCTCAGAACGGCGCAGGCCAGAACGGCGGCGCTCAGAACGGCGGCGGCCAGAACGGCGGCCAAGGCGGCGGTGGAGGAGGCGGCGGCGGCCAGAACGGCGGTCGACGGTAGTTCGCGGCGGCTCTGTGCTCGGCCAGAACGGCTCGGCTTAGCACAGAGCCGGCGGGAGCCCGTTCCCTGCCGGCCGGTGCCGGCCGGTGGGCTCGCCCCGTCACCGGCCAGCGCGCTCAAAAGTCATGGTGAGCGACGACAATCTGGGGCCGCCGCGAGGTAAAGCGACCACGGTTTGCTAGAGAGTAGCGATCGGGGTTCGGCTGCCCCTGAGCAGGACCGGGCGAACTTCTGGCTGGGCCCGCTACGGGCGCGAGGTCCGGTTTGACCGCGCGAAGAGGCCCGCCGCGCTGCCGACCGGTCTCCTGGAAGGTCGATGTCCGGTTGCCCCGCCATGATCGGCCGGACGCGCCGCCTAGCGGCCGAGGTCCCGCACGGCGGCGGGGGTCTGGCTCGGATCGATCCCGAGGGCAAGAGCCAAATAGACACCGGTGAAGTCGAACAGTCCTATCAGTGAGGCGAGCCGCTCCAGCGGGTCGACGCCCTCAGCCCGCAGTTCGGTGACTCCGACGCCCCGCTCGGCGGCGGCGGAGACGGCCAACTCGGCCTGGCGGGAGACCTCGGGCCGTTCGCTGGTCGGGTCACGCAGCAGGATCAGCCGCAGCCGGACCGACTCCTCTTCCTCCTCGGCCCGGTCCCGGAAGAAGTCCTCCAGGTCATCCACGCCGACAGTTGCGCCGCCACTGGCCGCGCGGCTCAGGCCGGCCCCGAACGGGCCGTCGAACAGCGCCACCTGGTAATGGCCGGGATGCGGCAGGGTGCCGGCCAGCGCCGGGTACTTCGCCGTCGCGGAAAGCTGGAAGGTGGCCCGCTCGGCCGCGACCGCGGTCACCGCCGACGTGCCCAGCACGATCGGCAGGGTGCCGGCGAGCTCAAGGGCGAGCGTCTTGGCCGGGTTCACGAACGACTCACTCGACGGGCGGCACCGGGTGGCGACGTCCTCCAGACGGGTCGCCGCGGCCTCGATGGCCGCGTCCCCGGTTCGGACGATCCCGAGCGCGCGGGCGACGACGAGAAGCGGAACTGTCAGCGACCAGAACGCCGTGTGCGGCGGCCGCTGCCCGACGAGTGGCACCAACGGGGCTCCAGCGACCTCGGCCAGATGCGCCAGCGGCGTGTCGGGCGGAGCCACCACGGCCACGCGTGCCCCGCGCCGGTTCGCCTCCTCTACCGCCGAGCGGGTCTCCGCCGAGGTGCCGGTCGCCGAGACCGCGAGGACCAGGTCGGACACGCCGACCCAGCCCGGCAGGCCGTGCTCGTGATGGCCGATGATCGGAACCGGGCTCGTCGGGCCGACGACCGCGGCCAGGAAGCCGGCGGCCAGCGCGGACCCGTCCACGCCGACAACCAGGATGGCTCTGGGACGCCCGTCGGCGGCAAGCCGGTCAATGCCCGCCTCCTGGGCGAGCACCGCGCTCTGCCGGACCTGCGGCCCGGCAGAGGCCACGTGCGGCAGCAGGGCTGCTATGCCACCCGCGTCGAGGCGGGCGGCATCGTCAAGGACGGCCTCGTCGAGGAACACGCCGACGTC
This sequence comes from Frankia sp. AgKG'84/4, assembly GCF_023242965.2. Lineage (GTDB taxonomy): Bacteria > Actinomycetota > Actinomycetes > Frankiales > Frankiaceae > Frankia. The sequence continues at coordinate 3,779 of NZ_JALKFU020000227.1, read as the reverse complement.
AGCTCGACGCCGACGCGGCGGATCCAGGGAAGGGCACGGCCTCGTCGAGCAGCATCACCGGGATGTCGTCCCGGACCGGAAAGGCGAGGCCGCAGGCGGCGCAGACGAGCACCGGGGCGCCGTCGAGTTCCTCCTTGCGCAGCTCACCGTGCTTGCTGCACGGACAGGCCAGAATCTCCAGCAGCAGCGGGTCGAGGCTCATCAGGCTTCCTTTCCGCTCCGGACCTGCGCGAGGATCTCGTCGCGAAGCCGGCTCATCGTCGCGTCGTCAGGGCCTTCGACGTTGAGCCGCAGTAGCGGCTCGGTGTTGGATGGGCGCAAATTGAACCACGAACCGTCCGCGAAAGTGACGGTCAGCCCGTCAAGGTGATCGACCGCGGTGGCGTTCGGGGCGTAGCGCTTCTCGATCGCCAGCATCTCCGCGGTGGCGTCCGCCACCTCCGAGTTGATCTCCCCGGAGGCGCTGTAGCGAGCGTAGCCGTCGAGCAGCTGGGACAGCGGCCGGTCCTGGCCGCCGAGGGCGGCGAGGACGTGCAGCGCCGCGAGCATGCCCGAATCGGCTCGCCAGAAGTCCCGGAAGTAGAAGTGCCCGGAGTGCTCGCCGCCGAAGATCGCGCCCGTGCGGGCCATCTCGGCCTTGATGAACGAGTGCCCGACCCGGGTCCGCACGGGCACGCCGCCCCGCTCGAGGACGAGTTCGGGCACCCCCTGGCTGACGATCACATTGTGGATGATCGTGCCGCCGGGTTCCCGGGCGAGCTCGCGATCGGCCACGAGGGCGGTGATCACCGACGGGGAGACGATCTCGCCCCGCTCGTCAACGACGAAGCAACGGTCGGCGTCGCCGTCGAAGGCGAGCCCGAGGTCGGCGCCGGACGCGCGGACGGCGGCCTGCAGGTCGCGCAGGTTCGCCGGCTCGATCGGGTTGGCCTCGTGGTTCGGGAAGGAGCCATCGAGTTCGAAGAAGAGCGGGATGACCTTCAACGGCAATCCGTCGAACGTCGCCGGCACGGTCAGCCCGCCCATACCGTTGCCGGCGTCGACGGCGACGGTCAGCGGACGGATGCCGCTCAGGTCGACGAGGGTGTGCAGGTGGCGGACGTAGTCGGCCAGCAGGTCGCGCTCGGTGATCGAGCCGCGCCGACCGGGACCGGCCGGGACGCCGCGCTCGACCATCTCACGAATCTCCGCCAGCCCGGTCTCCTGCCCGATCGGTGCCGCGCCGGCCCGGCAGAGCTTGATGCCGTTGTACTTGGCCGGATTGTGCGACGCGGTGAACATCGCGCCCGGGATGTCGAGCGAACCGGCCGCGAAGTACAGCAGGTCCGTCGAGCCGAGGCCGGCCAGGATGACGTCCGCGCCCTGCTCGGTGGCGCCCTGCGCGAACGCGGCGGCCAGCGGCACCGACGACTCCCGCATGTCGTGCGCCGTCACGATCCGGTCCGCGCCGGTCAAGCGCACGAACGCGGCGCCGGTCCGGCGGGCGATGTCGGCGTCGAACTCCGACGGGACCACGCCCCGGACGTCATATGCCTTGAAGATCCGCGAGAGATCGCGCACAGCCCTTGCCACCTTCCCCAGTGTCCCCCGGCACCGGGTTAGTGGTACCCGGCCTGCTCGGCGCCTGCCGCCGTCACAGGGGACGACGATATCCGCCGGGCCGGGCGGGACCGGGACCGCATCCGGGGCGAGCCCACGTGGGACACACACCACGGGGAACAGCGCACCGCCCGACCGTGGTGGCCACGCCCACGGCGGACGGCACCTGGCGGGTTCGCCAGGACGGCGGGGGAACCGTCAGGACGGGCTGGGGACCGCCCGCAGATGACCTCGCCGACCCGCTGGCGGCCCACCACCCTGCGGCCCCTGTTGGGGACCCGGACCGCCGACGGGCGGCTCCGGGCCGCGGCGAGGCGTCTCGGGGCCGCGCCGGGAGGCTTCGCGCACAGCGTCCGCGAGCGCCTCCAGGTCGTCCCCGGCCACCTCACGGCCGGCCTCGTTGGACGCTTCGGCCTCGAGCCGGACGACGGCCCAGCCGAGCGGCACGGTGAGCCGGTCGGCGTGGGTGCCGCACAGGTCGTACGAGTGCGGCTCGACGTACGGGGACAGCGGGCCCAGCACTGCTGTCGACTCGGCGTAGGCATACGTGAGCGTCGCGACCGCGGCTGCGGAACAGGCCGAGCGGGAGCAGCGCCGAGGCTTCACGTTCCGGACGGTAGCCCCCGGAACGGGCGACGGCCACCACCTCTCGTCGTGTCGCGTGACGCGAGGCTGAATCGTCACTCGCTGTCGACCATTTCATCGCGCCCCGCAGCCAGAACTGAGTGTGGCGAGCGGGTCCGGCCGGATATCGAAATCATCTGATCGTGGAACCTCCTCGGGATGGGAGGGCGTCGAGGCCAGCCGCCCGGATGGCACGCGGGTGCCGACGGCCCGGACGGCGGTCGGGACCGGGCGACAGCGTGGACCGCCGCCGGCCGGACCTGGTGCGCGAGCCGGCCGTGGGACCGGCCGCCGCCACCGAGCGGTGCCCACCCCGAAGGTGCCGTGGTGGGCACGCGCCCGCCGGACGCCGGCCGGGGCTCGTTCACGAACGCTACGCTCACAGGGTGACCGAGCTCGAACGGTTCCCGTCGGCCACCCGGCCGATTCGCCCCCGTCGCCGCCGTGACCGGCGCGGTCGGGGCATCCGCGGCATGCTGCTGCCGCCGGACGTGCCTGCCTACGCGACCCGCGGGGACCGGTTCGACGACTTCGTCCTGGACGCGGTGGAACACCTCGATCATCGCTGGTCGGCGGAGCTGGCCGAGGTCGAGTTCGCGGTCGAGGACGTGCCGCCGGTGGCGGTCTCCGACGAGGAGATCCCGCTCGCCACGTTCCAGCCCGCAAGCGGAAAGGGCCGGTCAGGCACCCCGCGGCGGATCGTGGTCTACCGCCGCCCGATCGAGGCACGGGCCGTCGACGCGGAGGATCTCGCCGAGCTGGTGCTCGACGCGATCATCCACGAGGTGGCTGAGATGATGGGCGTCGATCCGGCGGTGATCGACCCGGAGGGTCATGGCTGGGGCGACGAGGAATAGGCGGCACCGGCCCCTCGGTGCCCGCCGCCACCGCACCTCGCCGCGAGGGAGATCGTGACCAGGAACACCGCGTCCTCGGCGCACCTAGGTGTACCGCCGACGCCCGGAAACGGCCAGGCCACACCGCTACCGGCGCCGTCCGGCCCGGCCCGGCTGCTGGCGCTGCACGGCGCCGAGCAGGCCTACGCCTGGGGCTCTCCCACGGCCATCCCCGAGTTGCTCGGGACGCCCTCGGACGGCGGGCCGGTCGCCGAGCTGTGGCTCGGTACCCATCCGGTGGCGCCGGCGCTCGCCGAGGCGGACGGAGCCCGGCTGCCCGCCGCCGACCTGGTGGGCGAGCTGCCGTTCCTGCTGAAGGTGCTCGCGGCGGACAAGGCGCTGTCGCTGCAGGTGCATCCGGACCTGGACCAGGCGCGGGCGGGCTTCGCCGCCGACGACGCGGCTGGCCTCGCCGTGGACGCACCCGAGCGGCGCTACCGGGATCGCAACCACAAGCCTGAGCTGATCGTCGCGCTGACGCCCTTCCGGGCCCTCGCCGGCATGCGCGACCCGGCGCGCACCCTCGCCGTGGTGGCCGGTCTCGGCTCGCCGGCGCTGGCCGCGGCATTCGGCCCGCTGGTCGACGATCCGCGACGCGGCGCCGCCACGGTGCTGCGGACCCTGCTGACCATGCCCGCCCAGCCCGCCGCGGCCCTGGTC
>NZ_JALKFU020000226.1 GCF_023242965.2 Frankia sp. AgKG'84/4 | reverse complement strand
GGGACGACCTCGGTCGGGTAGCGGTCGGCGAGGCGGTCGGCGACACCCCCCACCGGCTCCTCGCCGGCTACTCGGGTACCAGGGCGCCCGGACCGGGCGCGTCGTTCGCGGTGCTGCCGACGCATCCGCCCGGACCGGTGCTGTTGACCTGGTTGCTCGGCCGTGCGGGGCTGTCCGGGGCGCTGCCCGTGGGCCTGGTGTTCACCGTTCTCGGCGCGCTGTGCGTGCCGGTGGTGTGCGTGGCCGTGCGCTCGCTGTGCCACGAGACAGCCGCGCGACGCCTGATACCGATCCTGGTGCTCGCGCCGTGGGGTGGGTGGATGGCGGGCTCCCCGGACGCTGTCACGGCACTGCTGACCGCCCTGGCCGTGGCGGTCGGGGTGGTCGGCTGCGAGCCGGGGCGCCGGTCGGTGTGGTGGGCGTTGGGCAGCGGGCTGCTCCTCGGCCTCGCCGCGTTGTTCGGTTATGCCCCGGTCTGGTTGGGCGTGGCCGTCGCCGCCGCCTACTTCGTGCGTCGCCGCCCGCTACTCAACGTGCTCACCGGACTCGGCGCCCTGGTGCCGCTGTGGCTGTTCGCGGCCTGGGGTTTCTCCTGGCCGGCCGGGTTGGCGCTGGCCCGGATGCCCGACCAGAGCGTCGGTGACACGCTGGCCTGGGTGTTCCTCGACCTGACGATTGTGGTGCTGGCCACCGGCCCGGTGGGTGTCCGCGCGGCGCGGCGGCTGCGGCTCACCCCCGGCTGGCCGTTCCTGCTCGGCGCGGCCGCCACCGCGCTGTTCGCGGTGGCCGCCGGCCTCGCGGACGGTGCCGCGGAGCGGACCTGGCTGCCGTTGTTCCCGTGGCTGCTCGTCGCCGCGGTGGCGCCCCGGCCGCGTCCGACCCGGCCCGGCGATCAGGTGCAGGCCGGCGACCTGCCCGTCACCCTGATGTCACTGGGCGCGCTCGCCGCCATCGCGCTACGGCTGTGCCTCGGCGGGCCCGCCTGAGCCGCTCTGAGGAGGTGGCGGCGGGATCCCCCGGTGGCGTCCGGTCCACGGCCGGGGCCGGTCAGGCCGGGACGGCGCTCGCCTCGACGCCGCCCGCCGTCGCCGGGTCGCGGCGGATGTCGGGCTCGAGGAAGATCCGCATCGGGGTGTGCACGGCGGAGCGCAGGGCCGCCTCGGCGCCGTCGATGGTCGCGGCGACCGCCGGCATCGCCGCGGCCGGCGGCATACCGATCTTGGCCGCGACGAGCAGCTCGTCCGGTCCCAGGTGCAGGGTTCGCAGGTGGATCACCCCGGTCACCCCGGGCGCCGCGGCGAGGGTGGCCCGGATCGTCGCCACCGTCGCGGGCGTCGCCGCCTCGCCGACGAGCATGCCGTAGGCCTCGATGGCGACCAGGATGGCGACGACGAGCAGCAGCACGCCGATGGCCAGGGTGCCGGCGCCGTCCCAGATCGGGTCGTCGAGCAGCAGCGTCAGGCTCACGCCGGCGAGCGCGAACAGCAGGCCGATCTCGGCGGCGAGGTCCTCCAGCAGCACGATCGGCAGCTCCGGCGCACGCGCCTCCCGGATGAACGCCAGCCACGAGCGGCCCCCGCGGGTCCGGTTGGACTCGCGGATCGCGGTGGCGAACGAGTAGCTCTCCATCGCGACGGCGGCCAGCAGGACGATCACCGCGATCAGGCCGGACTCGAGCTCGTGCGGGTGGCGCAGCTTCTCCACGCCCTCGTAGACCGAGAACAGCCCGCCGACGCTGAACAGCACGATGCCGACCAGGAACCCGGCGATGTAACGGGCCCGGCCGTAGCCGAACGGGTGCTCCTCGTCGGCGGGTTTCGCCGACTGGCGCTGGCCGAGCAGCAGCAGGCCCTGATTACCCGAGTCGGCGACCGAGTGAATCGACTCGGCCAGCATCGACGAGGACTGGGTCAACAGGAACGCCACGAACTTCGTCACCGCGATGCCCAGGTTGGCGGCCAGTGCCGCCAGAACCGCCTTGGTGCCGCCCTCGGTACTCACAAACCGCTCTCCACGTCCGTAGCCGGCGCCGAATGTCCGGATGATGCGCTCGGCCAGATCATGCCAGGGCGATGAGTTCGGTCAGCTCCGGCGACCAGTTGTCCTCGACGCCGTCGGGGAGCATGAGCACCTTCTGCGGCTCCAGCGCCTCCACGGCACCCGGGTCATGCGTCACCAGCACCACGGAACCCCTGAAGGTCGCGAGCGCCGCGAGCACCTCGTCGCGCGACGCCGGGTCCAGGTTGTTCGTCGGCTCGTCGAGCAGCAGGACGTTGGCCGAGCTGCACACCAGCCCCGCCAGCGCGAGGCGGGTCTTCTCGCCGCCGGAGAGCGTCCCCGCCTTCTGCTCGACGGTGTCGCCGCTGAACAGGAAGGCACCGAGGATGCGCCGCAGTTCGACGTCGGAGGTGTTCGGCGCGGCGGCCCGCATGTTGTCCAGCACCGAGCGGTCGGTGTCCAGTGTCTCGTGTTCCTGCGCGTAGTAGCCCAGGCGCAGGCCGTGGCCCGGTTCGACCTGGCCGGTGTCGGCCTGCTCCACGCCGGCGAGGATGCGCAGCAGCGTCGTCTTGCCGGCGCCGTTGAGCCCGAGCACGACCACCTTGGAACCCCGGTCGATCGCCAGGTCGACGTCGATGAAGATCTCCAGCGAGCCGTAGGACTTGGACAGCCCGGTGGCCGTCAGCGGGGTGCGCCCGCACGGCGCCGGGTCGGGGAAGCGCAGCTTCGCGACCCGGTCGGCGACGCGGACCTCGGCCAGGCCGGCGGCAAGGCGGTCGGCGCGGCGGTCCATCTGGTGCGCGGCGCGGGCCTTCGTCGCCTTCGCGCGCATCTTGTCGGCCTGCGCCTTCAGCGCGTCGATCTTCTTCTCCGCATTGGCCCGCTCGCGCTTGCGGCGGCGCTCGTCCAGCTCCCGCTGGGAGAGGTACGTCTTCCAGTTGACGTTGTAGACGTCCAGCGCCGTGCGGTTGGCGTCGAGGTGGAAGACCTTGTTGACGCAGCGGTCGAGCAGGTCGACGTCGTGGCTCACGACGATCAGACCGCCGGAGTGGGCCCGCAGGAAGTCCCGCAGCCAGGCGATGGAGTCGGCGTCGAGGTGGTTCGTCGGCTCGTCGAGCAGGAGCGTCGCGTCGGAGTTGCCGGAGCCGGCGAACAGGATCCGGGCGAGCTCCACCCGGCGGCGCTGACCGCCGGACAGGGTGCCCAGTGGCTGGCCGAGCACCCGGTCGGCCAGCCCCAGCGACGAGCAGATCCGCGCCGCCTCGGCCTCGGCCGCGTACCCGCCGAGCGTGCCGAAACGGTCCTCCAGGTTGCCGTAGCGGCGGATCGCCGTGTCGCGGGCCTTGCCGTCGACGAGCTCGGCCATCTCCAGCTGGAGCTTTTCCATCTCGCGCAGCAGCGCGTCCAGGCCACGCGCGGACAGCACCCGGTCCCGGGCGGAGTCGTCCGGGTCGCCGGCCCGCGGATCCTGCGGCAGGTAGCCCAGCTCGCCGCGGACGTCGACGTTGCCCGCGAACGGCAGGCCCTCCTTGGCGAGCACCTTCAGCAGCGTCGTCTTGCCGGCGCCGTTGCGCCCGACGAGACCAATGCGGTCACCGGCCTGCACCCGGAAGGAGACGGGCTCGATCAGGGTGCGGGCTCCGGCACGCAGTTCGAGCTCGGACACGATGATCATCGAGGTGGGGCCTCTTTCGGGCTTACGGGAGACGCCGCTACGGCGTCGGACGGCAACGGTCGGCTACGGTCGGTGGTGGACTCCCCGACCGGGCGGAACCACCCGCGTATCACGACGCGGCGACACTCATGCCATCCAGCCTACGGGGCCGACGCCGTGGCCATCGTCAGTCGCGCCCTCGTCCAGGTCACGGTCCACCGGCGCCGGGCGGACCCGGCGCGGTCGACCTTCACCGCGCCGGGCCAAGTCGGTCGTCGAGATGGCCGGCGAGGACGCGGCGGGCATCGTCCGCCGACCGCCGACCGGCCAGGACCGCGTTGCCCAGCCCGACGACCAGCGCGAGGAGCGCGCACGCCTCGTCGGCGAGATCCCGACCGGGGGCGAGTCGCCCCTCGGCCTGGCAGGAGCGCAGCTGCTCGACCAGCCAGGCCTCGAGAGCGTCGGGGTCGCTGCCGTAGGGCTGGGCCGCCAGAGCTGGATCGGTGAGCGCGAGGGCGAAGTACTGGTTGTAAAGGACGTGCAGCGAGCGGCTCTCGGCGTCCAAGGGCATGCTCCCGAGCAGCACGGTCTCGATCCGGGACCGACCGGCCACGGGCGACGCGGCGACGCCGGGGCGGGACAGCATCCGCTCGGTGAACTGTTCTCCGACGCGGCGCAGACCGAACAGCAGCAGCTGTTCCTTGGTCTCGAAGTAGTACTGGACCAGCCGCACCGACACCCCCGCCTCGGCCGCCACCTCGCGGTACCCGGCGGCGTGCAGCCCCTGGGTCGCCGCGACGCGCAGCAGCGCATCGGCGATCTGACGACGGCGCAGCTCGTGGTCGACCCGCTTGGGCATCGCATCCTTTCGTGATACACACGTACCATGAAAACGGTAGACGAGGAAGCGGCCGGCCGCTTCCGCAGCGAGCGCCAGCGAGCCCGGTTCCTCCTGGCCTACGAGGCGGCCTTCGCCGCGTTGTGGCCCCGGCCGTGGACCGAGACCGACGTGGACGGCAGGTTCGGCACGACCCACGTGCACCGGTGCGGAGCCGCCGCCGGCGTGCCGATCGTGCTGCTGCACGGTGCCAGCTCCAATGCCGTGCAGTGGTATCCCTTCCTGACCGTGCTCGGCGCCCACCATCCGATCATCGCCCTGGACACCCTCGGCGATCCGGGCCGCAGTGTCGGCCGCCGACCCATCCACGACCCCGCGGACAGCGCCGCCTGGCTCGACGAGACGCTGGGGGCCCTGGGGGTCTCCCGGGCGCATCTGATCGGGCACTCCTACGGCGGATGGCTGGTACTCAACCAGGCCCGACACGCGCCGGACCGGCTCGCGAGCGTGGTCGCGCTCGACCCCGGCGGGCTGGAGAAGGTCGGCGCCCGGTTCATCTGGCTGATGTACCTCAACGGGATGGCCGGGCTCGCCCCCGCGCCGCTGCGCCGACGGCTCGCCCGCCGGTTGGACAACCCCGTCCTGCTCGTCCCCGAGCTCCGCAAGGTCCTGCTGAGCGGAGCGCGGACGTTCCGCACCCGGCGGCCGGCCCCCATCCCGCTCTCGGACGAGGACCTGCGCGCCATCCGGACCCCGACCCTCGTGCTGGTCGGGCAGCGCAGCCCCCTGCTGCACCCGGCCCGCGCGCGGGCCCGGGTCGGGCTCATCCCCCACGGCCGAGCCGAGATCCTCTCCGGCGTCGGCCACGGGCCCGGCTTCCAGCATGGCGACGACGTCAACAACCGGCTGCTCGCCTTCCTCGGCTCGGTCCAGGACGACGTCCCCGCGGCGTAGGACTGGTCACGACCTTCGCACTGTGCCCCAGCCCGTGCGGTTCGCGCGGCGGCCTGGGGCGCGAAACCGTGGCGCCTCCCATGGTTCACGCCCGGTTCATCCCTGTCGGAGAGTCAGGGAGCTGCTCAGCCGTGCGACGCGCGCGAGGCCGGTGGCGCGGCGGCCGGCTCAGCCGGGGGCCGGCAGGACGACGCTGGTCCAGATCTCGCGGAGGGCGTCGACCGCCGCGTCGGTCGCCGTGGCGGTGGCCGACGGGCCGAGTTCCAGCAGGACGTGGACGTTCATCGTGGCCAGGGCGTGGGCGACCCGGCGGGCCCGGTCGCGGTCGAGTCCGCGCCGTTCGATCAGGAGCTTCGTGCCGACGGCGGCCAGCGGCGCCAGCAGGGCGGCGCGCGCCTGGGCGAGTTCGGGGTCCTGCGCCGCGGTCCACCAGACGGCGCGCAGCAGCGTCGCGTGCTCGGTGTACATCCGCGCGGCCACGCGCAGCGCCTCGGCGCCGGCGAGGACGGGATCGGCCGCGCCGGACCAGTGGCCGATCATGACATCCAGCTCGGCGCGCAGCGGGCGGACAAGCTCACGAATCAGTTCGCCGCGGTCGGCGAAGTGCACGTAGAAGGTCTTGCGCGTCATCGCGGTGCGGCTCATCACCGCGGCGACGGTGAAATCGGCCGCGTCCCCGCCCTCGAGCGCCTCGCGCGCCGCCTGGAGGATCTCCCGGCGGGCGGCGTCCGGCGTCCGGCGCACCCGGCGGACAGGGGGGTTGACGCTCGATACTGCCACGGTGGCATTATAGCTCGGAAACGCTAATGCCGACATGGCAGTAGTGGGTCACCTGGCCCCGGAGGAGAAGAGCCCGGATGAGTGAGTACGCGCAGAACGGTGACCAGGCGCAGGACGGTGGCCAGGCGCAGGACGGTGGCCAGGCGCAGGACGGTGACCAGGCGCAGGACGGTGACCAGGCGCAGGACGGTGACCAGGTGGAGAACGCTGGTCAGGTGGAGAACGCTGGTCAGGCGCACGGCCGGGTCGAGGCCGCCGCGGCCGGCGGAAGCCGACTCGGAACGCTGCGACCTCCCGCCGCCTGGTTCTGTCTGCTGGTGATCGTCGTCTTCGGCGTCCGCGCGCTGACGACACTTGCCGGCGCGGCGAGCTGGACGGCGCCGGGGACGGGCTGGCGTTCGCTCTGGCAGCTCGCGATGGTCGCCCTCGCCGCCGGCGGGCTGGCGGTGCCGCGCCGCCGCGGTGCGTTCGTCGTCGCCATCGGCGGGGCCTACGCCGTGGCGACCCTGCTCGAGGCCGCGGTGAACGACACGACCCTGATCGGTGCCATCCCCGTCGACATGCGGGACCGGCTGATCCATCCGCTCGTCGCGGTCCTGGCCGCCGCCAGCCTCGCCGTCATGTCCCTGCGGAGGCGGTCGACGCGCACCCGCTAGGCCTACTCGCGGCGCTCAGGCAAGGCGGGTGACGGCGACGGTGACGCCCAGCGAGGTGGACTGGCCACCGGAGAAGACGCCGCGCACCGGTGGCACGTCGTTGTAGTCCCGACCGCGGGCGACGACGACGTGCTGTTCGCCGACGGGGACGGCGTTGGTCGGATCGAACCCCCACCACTCGCCGAGCCAGCCCTCGACCCAGGCGTGCGACTGCCCCTCGACCGTCTCCCCTACCTCCGCCTGTGCGGACGGGTGCAGGTAGCCGGACACGTAACGGCCCGGCATCCCGGCGGCGCGCATGAGCACCAGGGCGAGGTGGGCGAAGTCCTGGCAGACGCCCTCGCCCTTGTGCCACGCCTCCACCGCGGAGGTGTGCACGCCGGTGGTGCCGGGACGGTAGGTCAGCCGTTCGCGGACCCAGTCGCTGACGGCGGGTAGCAGATCGCGCGGGGCGAGCCGGGCGGCGAGGTCGCGGGCGGCCTCGACCAGCTCGGGATCCTCGCCAGTGGACGCGGACGGGCGCAGGAACTCGATGAACTCGTCGGTGACCGGCTCGTCGCCCAGCTCCGCCCAGGTCGGGACGTCGCGGGGACGTTCCGGCGCGGTCGCGGTCTGCACGGTCGAGCGGCCGGTGACGACGAGCTCGGTGTGCGGGGTGTGCAGGTCGAACGCGGTGACCTGGGTACCCCAGTAGTCCCAGTAGCGGTAGGTGGTGGCAGCGGGTTCGGTGCCGACCGTCGCCTCCAGGGTGAGCTGGGTGCCGGCGGTCTGCGGGACGATGCGCACCTCGTTGTACGAGGACAGCACGGGACTGGCGTAGCGGTAGCCCGTCGAGTGCTCGATGCGGATCCGCCAGGTCACCAGGTTCTCCCTTGGCTGGACGGGGTCGGGCGCGTCGGGCCGACGGACCGGCTGGGGCTCGCGGGCCGTCCGCGCCGGTAGGCGGGGGTGTCCCGACTCCAGCGGGCCACCCCGGCGCCGGCGAAGCGC
>NZ_JALKFU020000225.1 GCF_023242965.2 Frankia sp. AgKG'84/4 | reverse complement strand
CGCCGCGGGCGGGCGCTGGCCGGCGCGGCGACCACCGATCGCCCGCGGCGGTAACCCCGGCGGGAATCAGCACGTCCACCGAGACGAAGATGTAGCCCCGGCTCACGAAGAACGAGTCGGGGTCGCCACCGAACACGTAAGGGTTCTGCTGGACGATCACTGGGAAGGTGCCGGCCGCGCGCTTCCCGGTCAGACGGTCCGTCGGGGCGCCGGCCACTGCGGACAGCCCCGCCTGTCATCTGCCTGGTTGGGTGCCGAGCGGCGGGCGCTCGCCGGCAAGGGAACGAACCCGCCAACGGCCGCCCGAAGGTGGCGTCAGTCCGCATCGACCGGGTCAGCCAGCCGGCCGACCCGGTAACGGGACCTCGCGGTCGGCGTCACCGGCACTCGGGAGACGGCGTTACGGCGAGACCCGGCGATCCACCACAACGGTGGCGACGATCCGTAACTTCGACTCACGGGAAGGAAGAGTGGCGGCGTCCCCTCTTCAAGAAGGTCGCCGGCACCGGCACCGGCGACGCGCTGGCGACGCTGGTGCGCCAACCCGAGCTGACCGAGGCCTTCCTCGCGTTCAACGTGCACCTGCTCCGGGTTCATCGACACCCCGATGCTGCGCCAGGCCGAGGCGCGCGGGCTGCTCGGCGGCCCCATCGAGAAGACCATCGCAACCACCCCCGTCCGCCGGGCCGGCCGGCCGGAGGACATCGCCGCGGCCTGCGCCTTTCTGGTATCCGATGAGGCCAGCTACATCACCGGGCAGCCCATTGGTGTGAACGGCGGCCGCAACACCTGACCGATGGCCGGGCACGCGGGCGCAGCGGGATCCGCAGCGGCCTCGACCTCGCCTACCATGACTTCCCGGCCCGCCCTCGCGCTCGCGCGACAGCCCGGCGGCTCAGTCGCCTGGGCGCCGCCAGAAACGGCCGGTGAAGCGTCCGTCGCGGCGGTCCGGCGCGCGGTACTCGAACAACAGCGCCACGCTGCCGGCGATGGTGGTGCCGGTCGCCGTGTTGTTCGGGTAGTTCCGCCCGAAGACACGAAGCTTGGCGGCCTCCCAGACATCCTTGTCAATGACCTCCGCCTGCGCGTTCGGCCAGGTCGGCATCTCCGCCCGCAGGATGTCGCCGGCCACGACAAGACTTTCCTCAGCATCCGGAATCTGGGCGAGAAGAATGGACAGCGGATGACGCGGGAGGACACCCCAGGCGTTCTTCGCGGTGGCGGTCGCGAGGTTCATCCGGTTGGCCTTGAGGATTTTCGCGCACTTGAGGATCGCGGACATCACGATGGCGTGCCGGCGCATGGTGTCCGCGCCGAAGGTGTCGCGGATGCTGTCGTCCTCGAACTGCGTCTCATACCAGGTGACGTTGAGCAGCGGGTGCAGAATCCCGTGGGCGGCGTCCTCCGCTGACATGTCGATGCCGATCTGCGCGGCCGGAATCCCCACCGTGACCTGCACGTCGGTGTTCACGACCGGCTGGGGAACGCGGAGCGTGTATGCGGCGTCCAAGGCCGTCAGCGTGAACTCGTTGCCGACCAGGTTCGCGAGGGCCTGGTTGCGCTGGGCGTGGAGGGTGTCGATCGTGAAGTCGAGGGCGGCGCGCCTTCGCCGCCAGCCGGCGTCGTCATTGCGTTCGGTGGGCGTCGTCCGCAGCTCGATTTTGAAGGAGTTCGCCGAGGTCAGGACAGGAAGGTCGCGGGTGATCTCCACCAGCACCTCGGTGCTGTTCACCGGACCGACCAGACCGAACACCTTTGCCGGCGCCTGGACATCCGGGGCCTTCGCCGGGTCGACAATCGCCGTGAACTGGGCGGCGCTCACCTCGATGGCGGCGCCGACCAGCTCCTCCTCCGTACCCAGCGAGAACGATCCGAAGTTCCGACGGTAGTACGCCGGAGTTTCATCGACCAAAGGCTCGACGGCATGACTCACAGAACCCCCCCATATCACCGATACGAATACTCCGCGGACAACCTGCCCCGAGCAGGCCCACGTGGCCCGCCACACATTAGGACAGCGGCCGGAGCGCGCGGGACGTTTCCCCGAACTCCGCCACCGCCGGCCGACGGCGTGTAGAACCACTCCCCTGGACCTGGTGCTGTCAGGTCGTGACCTACCGGTCTGGCAGGCTGGGCCCGAGGAGCGCAGCACCCAGACGCCGGGAGGTCATCGTGGGTTCCACGCTGTACGACGAGGTGGGCGGGCTCGACGGGCTGCGGCGCCTGTCCGCGGCCTTCTATGACCGCGTGCTCGCCGACGAGCTGCTCGCGCCCGTGTTCGCGCACTTCACGCCCACCCACCTCGAGCACGTCGCCGTCTGGCTGGCCGAGGTGTTCGGCGGCCCGGCGGATTTCACCGCGCGCCTCGGTGGCCATCAGGAGCTGCTGCGCAGCCACCTTGGCCTCGCCATCCGCGACGAGCATCGGCAGCGCTGGCTTGACCTGATGGCCGCCGCGATCGACGAGGTCCTCCCCGACCGCCCGGACCTGGCCGCGACGCTGATGGCGTATTTCGACTGGGGCACCGCCATCGCGCAGGAACTCTCTCAGGAGCCCGTCGGAACCGCGCTCGGCGACCCCGGGCCCACCCCCCGCTGGGGACACGAGGGCCTCATCCACTGACCCGAGCCCATCGGCGGCGGGACCCGACGTCCGAGGACCCGACCCGCGGGGACCGGCTCAGTGCCAGTCGCTGATCCGCACGTCCCGTGGCGAGGGCGCGCCGGTGCCCGTCTCCACCAGGGCCTTCAGGCTCAGCAGGTAGGAGCCCCACTTGGTGGAGCAGTGGTGCATGAACTCCCCCGGCTCCTTCCAGCCGCCGTGGCGGAACAGCACGATGGTGTAGTCGCCGTCCTGGCGCAGGTCCCAGTCGATCGTCGTCCCGATCCACTCCTCGGGGCCGTCCACCACCTGCCAGCAAACCCGCTCGTTCGGCCGCGCCTCGACGACCGACATGTCGAAGCCGCCCGGCGGGAAGCGGAACGCGAGGGTGCCGCCGACGTCCGCGCTGCCCGTCGTGTCGTCGGTCCACCAGCCGGCGAGGCCGTCGATCGTGGTCAGTGCGTCGTACACCTTCGCCGGAGTCGGGTTCAGCGTGCCGACGCGGTGCAGGATGTCCACCATTCCTGGCTCCTTCTCGTCAGTCGTTCTGGTTGGCCTGCTGGATCGCCTCGGCGATCCGCTTGATACGCCGCAGGCGGGCGTCCCACGCCGAGCCGACCGAGGCCAGCTGGGCGACCGCGCGGGCGAGCTGCGCCTCGTCCACCCGGTAGCGCCGTTCCCGGCCCGCCGGGGTGGATCGGACCAGGCCCGCACGGTCCAGGACGCCGAGATGCTTTGCGACGGCCTGCCGGGTGACGGGCAGTTCCTGGCTGAGCGTGGTCGCCGTTCCGCCGCCCGCGCCGAGCAGCAGGTCGAGCATCCGGCGCCGGGTAGGGTCGCCGATCGCCGACCAGAGGTCGTCGTCGACCATCGCCGCCGATCCCGCTGGCGCCGATCCCGCTGGCGCCGATCCCGCTGGCATCGTCACTGCCGGGTTGTCAGCGTCGCGACGTAGGGCGCCAGGCGGCCCAGGAAGAAGTCCCAGCCCGTGCGGTGATCCTGGTATTCGTGTTCCAGGACGGCGATCTCCCAGCCCATCTCGCGGAAACCGCTCTCGGTCATCCGCAGCAGCGTGCCGCCGTTCGACGGGGTCAGGTCGAACGTGACCAGCAGCGAGTTGCCCTCGACGGCGGTCTCGCCGGCGGGCTGCGTCCAGCGGAACGTGAACGTCCGCGGCGGCCGCGAAGCGACGACGGTGAACGGCACCGCCTTGCCGCCGGCGGCCGGATCGCCGAAGACGATCTCACCGGTCGATCCGGGCACCGGCTCGTAGTGGGCCTCGTCCGGCCACCACCGCTGGAGATGGTCCGGGCTGCTCACCACCTCGAAGACGACCTCGGGCGACGCCTCGACGAAGATCTCGCGTTCCAGCGCTCCGTACTCCATGCCGAACCTCCCGCAACCTTAGGTTGCGCATCAACGTACCCGCAGGACAGTCGTAGCGCAACCATCGGTTGCTCATCTGGTGCCGGACAGCCGGTGTCGACCGAGGCCGGCGAGGAAGGTCAGCGGTCCGCGGCAACCTCCTCACCCACCGGCCACCTCGCCCCGACTTTCGTCGTCCCACAGCCCGCCCTGGTGGCTCACGACGGCGACCCGGTCGTAGACGAGCAGGCCGTCGGGGCGAGCACGGACGCCCGCCGTCGGGATGTGCTCGACAAGCCGGCCGTCATGCATGAGATGGCGAACCGACCAGCCACGTGCGAGGACCGCGACGTCCGCGATGATCCGCCGGTGGCAGCGCCACCAGACCGACTCGCTGCACATCACGGCGGTCCGCACCTGACCGGCGCCGTCGAGCAGCCGGTCCATAGCGGCCTGAAATCGAGGATCACGGGTATGACCGGCGTATCCCCGGAACGACGCGTTGCGCCACACGACATCGGGCGAGTCCGGCGCCGGCCGGCGGAATCCCCCAAGATCCCGCTCCCAGCGATAATCGATCCCAGCCTCCGGCAGCCACGCCGCCAGCGCCTCCCGACCAGCGTCGGGATTGCGCCGGCTACCAGGCACACTGCGGACGTCCACGATCAACGCCAACCCCGCGCCGCGAAACAGCGGCGTCAGGATCGCCCGGTCCGCCGTGCCATGGCCGACCGTGAGCAACTCCCTGCCGTCGCCTGGCGACGCCGATGCCGTCCCGTCGTCGCAGCTGTCACTGGCCATACCGACGGTGTCGCCCCTGCGACAGCGCCCGACACGTCCTGGCCACCGCCACAGCCCGACCGCCGAAGCCGGCCGCCCGCACGGACCACCACCGACCATGACCACAGCCGCGTCGGACCCCAGCCGAAGCCGCTACGCTGTAGGCACTCGGCCACCCGGATCTCTCCCCGCCGGAGCTCGCCGAGGGGCGGTAGCTCAGCCGGTCAGAGCAGCGGACTCATAATCCGTCGGTCGTGGGTTCGAGCCCCACCCGCCCCACGCGCTCCCTTCTCCTGCTCGCTGATCTTCGATCAGCTTCGCCACCTGCCGTTATGTCTGCCCGGGGGACGACCCCCGGACCCCCGGCGGCCGGCGTTTTTCTAGATCGGCGATCTTTGGTGGCAGCCAGGGTGGCAGCCAGAGCGCACACTCGGTCTACGCCGAGCCGGGTTCCTGGTCCGGGTCGTTCTGCGGGCGGCCGTCATTCTCGCGGTCCCAGAGCGTGGCGCCCATCTGATCCGCGGCGTCGGTGGACAGTTCGGGCGCGACGTGGCTGTAGGTGCCGAGGGTCAGGCTGATCTGTGAGTGCCCCATGATCTCCATGACGACCCGCGGATGGACCTTCTGCGCGAGCAGGAGGCTTGCCATGGTGTGGCGCGCGTCGTGCAGCCGGGCCTCTCGGACTCCCGCGGCCTTCAGGAGGTTCTTCCAGGCCCGGTGGTCGGCGCTGGGGTCGATCGGATGGCCGGTCAGCTGGGTGAACACCAGGCCGTGGTCGTTGCGCCAGAGGTTGCCGGCCGCGTCTGCTTCCTGCTGCTGGGCCACGCGATGCGCGCGCAGATCGGCCGCCAGAGCGGCCGGGAGAACGATGGTCCGACGGCCTGCCCTGGACTTCGGGTGCACGATGACCAGGCCGCCGCCGGTGCGCCGTGGGCATCGGCGTGCCAGACCACAGGACTTCGGATTGGTGCAGCCATGCGCCCAGACGCGCCGTTGGAGGTCGCCGGGATCCGCGCATTGCACACCGGCTATCGCGCCCGGTGGGTGACAGTCCTTCTCTGGTGTCCCCGCGAAGTCACCGCGACCCGAGCCCACCAGCGCGGAAGCAACGACGTTGAAGCACGACTGACCGTCTGGGACGAAACGAAAGTCGATCTCGACACCGCCGACTCGGCTCTGTTCGACCTGGTCCTACGAACCAACCGGCGTTCCCCCGCCGAAGCCGCCGAGCGCATCCACCAGGCCGTGACCGCCAGCCCAGACGGCAGCCCCTACCCGCACGATCCGGTGGACTGACCGTTATGCAGCTTGTCCTTCCGGCGCTAACGTTCCGCACCCCTCACGGACGCCTTGATCTCGCAGCCACCGCCGACTACGCCCGTCGCGCTGCCCGAACATGGGCATCCCTGTTCATCCTGTCTGGCACCACCACCGGCGGACATCTCGACTCCGAAGCCGACCGTGCCGCAGTAGTCGAGCTATGGGCGGAGACGATCGGGGTGGAACGGCTGACCGCATGCTGCTGGACATCCGCCGACATCACTCACGCCACCGCCACCGGAGTCGTCCCCATGGTCGTCCTACGCGCCCTCGCCAGCGACGCCGACGCCCTGGCCCTGCTCGCGGATCTACCAAGACCGAGCTACCTGTTCAGCCACCCGGAATTCAGCCCAACCACCCTCACACCCGCGCTTGCCACCGCCGCCCGTACCGCCGGTGTCCTCCCCGCCGCCGCGAAGGTCTCCAAGGTCCCACCTGCCACCATCACCGCCCTTCACCAGGCAACCGGACCCGACTTCACCCTGTGGGACGGCACCGCCCGCCACATCGCTGCCAGCCTCACCGCCGGAGCCCACGGCATCGTCACCGCACCCCTCAGCCACCTACCCGAACCGTTCCCACCAGCCCACATCGACCAACTTCAAGCCGCCATCGACACCGCCCAACACCACCTCGACACCCAGCACAGCCGAGACGCCCGCACCGCGGCCCTGTTCACCATGGCGACCACAGCCCAGCGCACCGCCCGCACCTGACACGCACCCGAAGAGATGCCTGCCGAATTGCTCGTTTTAGGATCAAGGCGGCGGGTTGAGGCGCCGCGCCGCGCGGCGGCTGCGCGCGGCGCTGGCGCGCCGTGCTCGCCGGCGCGTCGGAGCACCACGTCCACCTGATCGCGGGACGAGTGGAGTCGCCCGATACTATGGCTGTCCTGCGATTGGAGGCCGATGAGCATCACGCCACGTGGAATGAGCGTCCAGGAAGCCTACCGGCTGTTCCGCGACAACACGCTCGTGGTAAATCGCAGGTACCAGCGGAAGCTGGTATGGATGGTTGAGGAAAAACAACTCCTCGTAGACAGCGTCCTTCAGAATTTTCCGATCCCCCTGATTCTTCTGGCCGAGCGTGCCGAGACATCCGGTAAGTCTCGACTCGAGATTCTTGACGGAATGCAACGACTTGACGCCGTCTTCTCATTCGTCGAGCAGTCATTCAGCTTTGAAGATCGCTATTTTGATCTCGGCGAGTTCGCGCGAGCCCGCCAGGCCGCCGAAGACAAACTGTTCACTCCTGTTACCGTCGAGGGTGGCGTTCCGCTCATTAGCCGGCAGGCGTGCGCCGACTTCCTCGACTATCAGCTAGCCGTAACCATCTTCCCACCCCAGTCCGAGAAGCAAGTCACCGCGGTATTCAGTCGCGTTAATGCGAGCGGTCGCCAGCTCAGTGCGCAGGAGAAAAGGCAGGCCGGCGTAATCAACCCATTCGCCGACCTAGTCCGGAGAATAGGTAGCGAACTTCGCGGCGATGTGTCTTCTGAAGTCGTCAACTTGTCGGACATGCCAAGCGTGTCAATTGATTCTGCCCGTGAACGGCAGAACTATGGAGTTCACGCGGACGAGACGCCATGGTGTAGCCAAGGAATCATTAGCGTCAAGCAGCTGCGCGAGGGCGACGATGAGCACATGATCGCCGACATGTGTGCATCTATTCTCCTCGGCACCCCGCTTGCCGCCAGCAAGGAAAAACTCGATGAACTGTACGACGAGGATTCCGATTTCTATCAGGACATGGCGGTCTCAACCGGTCGGTGCATCAGCCCTGGTAGAAGGGTGATCTGCTGATCGGAGGGCCGGGTGCGGGGTGTG
>NZ_JALKFU020000224.1 GCF_023242965.2 Frankia sp. AgKG'84/4 | reverse complement strand
GCTCCCGGTCGCGCCGCTGACCCGCCTGGTCGCGGCCCTGCTCTCGGAGGCGAGCATCTTCACGGCCCGGGCCGCCATCCGGGCGATCTCCAGCGCGCGCAGCGCGGCGTCCGCCCGCAGGTCCAGGGGGTGGCCCGGCGCGGCGCCGGGGCTGGTCGGCTCGGCGTCCAGCTCGTAGACGGTGGCGGCCAGGCCCCGCACGTGCAGGGCCCGGGCCAGCGTCAGCCCGCTGAGGCCGCCGCCGACGATCACGATGCGGGGCGCCGGGGCGTGGCCGGCGCTGCGCGTGAGTGTGACCATCCGGTCAGACCTTCCGTTTGAAGGCGTTCACCGCCAGCGGCGCGAACACCGCGGCGATGCCGGCCGCCCACAGCAGCGTGTGCCACACCGGGGTAGCCACCGGCCCGGAGGACAGCAGGCCGCGGGTCGCGTCGGCGAGCGCCGTCACCGGATTGATCTTGACGAACGCCTGCAGCCAGCCGGGCATCGTCGAGGTCTGGACGAACGCGTTGCTGATGAACGTCAGCGGGAAGATCAGCGTGAAACCGAAGACCATGACCTTCTCCGGCTCGGACACCAGCATCCCGACCAGCACCGACGCCCACGAGATGGCCAGCGCGAACAGAATGATCAGTCCGAAGGCGGCCAGTGCGTCCAGCGGGCCGGTCCGCACCCGGAAACCGAGGATGTAGCCGAGCCCGAGCATCATCGCGATCGCCCAGGTCTGTTTGACCATGTCGGCGACGATCCGACCGGCCAGCGGTGCGGAACGGGCGATCGGCAGCGACCGCAGCCGGTCGAACACGCCCTTGGTGAGGTCGTTGTTCAGTCCGACACCGGTGTTCAGCGTGGTGAACAGGGTGTTCTGGACCATCAGGCCGGGTAGCGCGAACGTCAGGTAGTCACCGGTGGAACCCGCGATCGCCCCGCCGAAGACGTAGGTGAACAGCAGCAGGAACATCAGCGGCTGGACGCTGAAGTCCAGCAGCTCCATCGGATTGTGCTTGATCTGGACGAGGGAGCGCCAGGACAGCGTCGCGGTGTGCCGCAGTCCCTCGATCGGCCCGACCCGCGCGGGGCCGGTCGGCGCCGCCCGCTCGACGGGCCCGGGCGCCTGACCAGGAAGGGTGGTCGTCAGTGTGCTCATGGTGATCAGCTCCTCGCTGCCGCGGGGATCCGCGCGGCCGGGTCGTCGTCGGCGGGCCCGTCCTGCGCCACGGTGGCAGGGGCGGACTCGTCGGTGGCCGGATGGCCGGTCAGGGCGAGGAAGACCTCGTCGAGGCTGGAGCTGCGCAGCGTGATCTCGCCGACCGTCACCCCGGCGTCGTCGAGGCGGCGCACGACCGCCGGCAACACCGCCGGATCGGTGACCCGAACGCTGACCAGGTTCCCGGCCACGGTGGGGCTCGCGCCGACGATCTCCGCGACCGTCGTCTCGACCAGCGCCGTGTCCGCGGGGTCCGCCGGGCGCACCGCCAGCGTCTGCGCGCCGGTCTGCTTCTTCAGCTCCTCGGGAGAGCCCTGGGCGATGATCCGACCATGGTCGACGACGGCGATGTCGTCGGCGAGCAGGTCTGCTTCTTCCAGGTACTGGGTGGTGAGCAGCACGGTGACGCCGTCCGCGACCAGGTTGCGGACGACCTCCCACATGTCGTTGCGGCTGCGCGGGTCCAGGCCGGTCGTCGGCTCGTCGAGGAAGAGCACCCGGGGCCGACCGACCAGGCTCGCGGCCAGGTCGAGGCGCCGGCGCATGCCACCGGAGTAGGTCTTCGCCGACCGGCCCGCCGCGTCCGCCAGGTTGAACTCGGCGAGCAGCTCGCGGGCCCTGGCCTTCGCCTCCGAGCGGGGCAGCCCGAGCAGCCGGCCGATCATCACCAGGTTCTCGGTGCCGGTGAGCAGCTCGTCGACGGAGGCGTACTGGCCGGTGAGCCCGACGATACGGCGCACCCGGTGGCTGTCGTGCCGCACGTCGTAGCCGCCGACCAGCGCGGTGCCGGCGTCGGCGGCGAGCAGTGTCGCGAGGACGCGTACCGCCGTCGTCTTGCCGGCGCCGTTCGGGCCGAGCAGGCCGAAGACCGTTCCGGCGGGCACCTCCAGGTCGATGCCGGCCAGCGCGGTCGTCTCGCCGAACTTCTTCACGAGGCCCTCGGCGACGATCGCGGGGGCCCCGTGCGTGTCTGTGACCGTCATGGTGTGCAGCATGCCGGGTGCCACTGACAAAACGGGGAGACGCCGGCGACCACCAGCCGAATTCGTTCCCGTCGCGCTGACAGCTCGCTGACACGGCGACCGTGTCAGCGAGCCGGGCTGTCAGGTGCTGGGGTGTCGCGGGGTCGGGCCCTCAGCCGGTGACGCGGCGGCGGTTCGCGGAGTTCAGCGTCGGGCTCCCGAGGAAGTGCTCGGTCCCGGCGACGTCGGTGCCCGGGGGGACGACCTTGTCGATCGCGTCCAGGGTGGCCCGGTCGAGGACGACGTCCGCGCCGGCGAGAGCGTCGTCGAGCTGCGCCGCCGTCTTCGGCCCGATGATCGTCGAGGTGATGGCCGGGTGGCTGTCGACGAAGGCCAGGGCCAGGTGGGTCAGCGACACCCCGGCCTGCTCGGCGATCGCGACCAGCGCCTCGACCGCGTCATAGCGTGCCGGGGTGCTCGGGCTGTCCGACAGGCTCACCCCGCCGAAGGCCCGCATCGCGCCGTCGTCCGCGTAACGCGCCCCCGCTGGCGTCGCGGCGTCCCGGCGGTACTTGCCGGTGAGCCAGCCACCGGCCAGCGGGCTCCACGGGATCACCCCCATGTCGTGCCGCAGCGTTGCTGGCAGTACCGCCTCCTCGACGGACCGGGCGAAGATCGAGTACTGCGGCTGTTCGCAGACGAAGCGTTCGCCGCCGCGGCGCCGGGCGGCCCACTGCGCCTCGACGATCCAGTCGGCGGGGAACGACGAGGAACCCAGATAGCGCACCTTGCCCTGGCGCACCAGGTCGCTCAGCGCACCGAGGGTCTCCTCCAGATCGGTGTTCCAGTCAAGCCGGTGCACCTGGTACAGGTCGATGTGGTCGGTGTCGAGGCGGCGCAGGCTGTCCTCGGCGGCGCGGATGATCCAGCGCCGGGAGCCGCCGCGGTGGTTGCGCTCCTCGCTCATCGGGTTGAAGCACTTGGTGGCGAGCACGACGTCGTCGCGCCGGTCCTTGATCGCCTTTCCGACGATCCGCTCGCTTTCGCCTCGCGAGTACATGTCCGCGGTGTCAACGAAGTTGACGCCGGCGTCGAGCGCCCGGTTGATGACGCGCACACAGTCGTCATGGTCGGGATTGCCGAAGCCCCCGAACATCATGGTGCCGAGGCACTGCGTGCTGACCTCGACTCCGGTCCGGGCAAGCTTGCGATACCGCATGGGAGGTGCCTCCTGCTCTCGACGTCGAAGCGCCGCGTACCGCGTGGGAAACCTCCACCTGACCGTATTCATATGCGGGCCCCGGCCGCCGACCAGGGTCAGTAGCGCGTGGCGCTGCGGAGCAGCGGCGGGTAGACGGTGGACGTCTCACCGTCGACGGTGGCGCCGGCGAACTGGAGCATCGCCCGCTGAGCACCGTGCATCGGGGCCGGGTAGTCCAGCGTCGGCGCGGACACCTCATCCAGCCGGCGCAGCTGCTCCGCGCTGAGCGTGACCGCCAGACCTCCCAGGTTGTCGAGGAGATGCCCGACGCGGCGGGCGCCGACGATCGGCACGACCGTGCCCACGCGCGAACGCAGCCAGGCCAGCGACACCGCCGCCGCGGAGGTTCCCAGCTCCTCCGCGACCGCCGTGACGGCATCGATGACGGCGAACTCGTCCTCGTTCGGCCCGCCGACGAACGGCGTGCGCGCCGAGTCCACGGGCGCGACCCCCCGGCGGTACTTGCCGGACAGGAAGCCGTTGCGCAGCGGGCTCCACGGGAGCAGCGCCAGCCCCTGGTCCCGTGCCAGCGGGGCGAGCTCGCCCTCCACCGTGCGGGCCAGGAGCGAGTACTCGACCTGCAGCGCAATCAGTGGCGTCCAGCCGCGCAGCAGCGCGGTCGTCTGCGCCTGCGCCGTCAGCCAGGCCGGAGTGTTGGAGAAACCCAGGTAGCGGATCTTCCCCGCACGGACGAGGTCGTCGAGGGTGCGCAGGGTCTCCTCGATGGGCGTGTTGCGGTCCCAGTTGTGCAGCCAGTACAGATCGAGGTGGTCGGTGCGCAGCCGGCGCAGCGTCTCGTCGAGCTGGGCGATGATCGAGCCGCGGCCGGCGCCGCCGCCGTTGGGGTCGCCGGGGAACATGTTCGTGAAGAACTTCGACGCCAGCACCACCCGGTCGCGCTGACCGGGACGCGCGGCGAAGTAGTCGCCGAGGATCCGCTCCGAATGTCCGTTCGTGTAGAAGTTGGCAGTGTCGATGAAGTTGCCGCCGTGCTCCAGATAGGCCGAAAGGATCCCCTCGGCCTCCTCGACGCCGCATCCAGCGCCGCCAGGATCCTCGCCGAAGGTCATCGCGCCAAGGGCGAACGGGCTCACACGGAGGCCGGATCTGACCAGCGTCACATAGTGATCGAGGGTCATGACGTGCTCCTGTCGGGGTCGTGGGACTGCGCCTGGGCTGTCCCCGACATCGAAACCCGCACTGGGTGCGCGGCGGTAGGCCGTTCCTGCCGTCCTCTTGCCTGATCCTGCCGTCAGTGCCTGGATCGGGCTTGCCTCGCGGCCGTGCCTGATGGTTCGGTGGGGGTGTGTGCGTACGGACCGATCCGCTGGCGGAGATCCGCGCTCTCATCGCCGCGCACGCCCGTCCCGACCTGCGCACGCCCATCGCCGGCCTGCTGCTGTCCAGCGTGACGACGACCGCGCCGGACCATTCGCTGACCGAGCCGCTGCTGGTCGTCATGGCCCAGGGCGGCAAACGGCTTCTGCTCGCTGGCCAGACGTTCGAATACCGGGCCGGCGAGTGTCTCGTCGTCAGCGCCGACGTGCCGGTCACCGGGCACTTCCTCGACGCGAGCCCGCGTTCGCCGGCGCTGGCCATGGGTTGGACGCTGCGCCCGAGCGTGATCTCCGCCCTGCTCCTGGACGTGCCGGCGCGGCACCGTCCCAGCCGTCCCGGGCCCGCGCACGGGACGCGGGCCCTCGCGACGGGGCCGGCCGGCGTCGACCTGCTGGACGCGACCGTGCGTCTCCTGCGACTGCTCGACCAGCCCGCCGACGCGGCCGTGCTCACCCCGCTGATCGAGCGGGAGATCCTCTGGCGGCTGCTCACCGGCCCGTACGCCGCCATGGTGCGCCAGATCGGCCTGGCCGACAGCAGCCTCGCCCACGTGCGCCGAGCCATCGGCTGGATCCGCGACCACTACGCCGAGCCGCTGCGGATCGCCGACCTCGCCCGGCTGGCGGGGATGAGTCCGTCCGCCTTCCACCGCCACTTCCGCGAGGTGACCGCCCACAGCCCGCTGCAGTTCCAGAAACGTGTCCGGTTGCAGCAGGCCCGCGCCCTGCTCGTCACCCACCCCGGCGACGTCGCCGGCGTCGGCCATCTCGTCGGCTACGACAGCCCGACCCAGTTCAGCCGGGAGTACCGCCGCCTGTTCGGCACCCCACCCGGCCGCGACACGACCCGCCTGCGCGCCACCCCGGCCACGTCCCGCAACCTGCCCTGACAACTGTCTGATCCGCCGCGACCTCTGTGGCCATCGAGCAGACTGGCATAGGGTCAATTCCGCGAAGAATTTCGGGTTGCCGGACTACTTGTCGCTATGCTCTCAATCCTGATCAGGAGATCAGTCACAGACGACGACGGGTTGTTTTTGGGAAGCTGATTTCCATCCTGCTTGTGCCGTGCAGACAGTTCTTGGGCGCGGGTAGTCGCCATGCCGCGTAGCGGCATGTACTGCGCGGCGTTGATTCGCTTTCCGGTCCGGCCATCCAGGTTCTTGCTGTGGCGCTCGATCTTATCGGTACTGGCGAACCGCGTATACTGCTCGAAATGCAGAATTAGCCACAACTCGAAGCAGGGATTCGAGATCGCGAGTCGGACGTCATGTTGTTGAGCGAGAGAGACCGCCTGCTCCAGGTTCGGATGCTGGTTCGGCCATTCGACGTCGAAAACGCACCAGAATTCGTCGATCTCTTTGTCTTCCCCCTTGCGCTGCACCGCGCGTTTTACTAGACTCAACGGAACGCCATGCTCAAGATCGATCTCGATACTGATTGCAGTGTTACGGGCAACGTGGGGAAGTTGCTTGATACCGTTGAGGTAGTCAGGCTCGGAGCGTTTCCCTTCGCAGAATATCATAATGGTCGTTTTCTCTGGCCGCAGCTGTGCCTTTCTGGTGAGTGGGCGGCCGCTGGACCGTCGAGGGGACACGCCGGGTTAACCAATCAGTCGAAATGACTGGAGGAGTTCGAGCTCGTTTACATCGGGGAGTGCGCCGAACCTGCCATGCAGATAGGCGACCTCAAGATCCTGCGAATTTCTTCCTCGCTGGACCGTGAATTCGGCGATCGCGCTGAGGACCGTCTCCGCAGCGGAGTTCCGCTCGGTCAGCCAGATCTGATCGCGGGAGAGGTTCTTCAGGAGGCTGGTGTTGTGCGCGGTGAAGATCAGCTGTGCACCCTTGGGGTTCGTTGCCGGATCATGGAACAGGCCGATCAGATGGGCCGCCAAGGTCGGGTGCAGGCTGGCGTCCAGCTCGTCGAAGAGCAGCAGCGCACCGGATCGGAGGGCGAACAGAACGGGGCCGACGAGCTGGAACCAGATCTGGGTTCCCTCGGACTCGGCGACGAAGTCCAGCGGCGCCCTTTCCTCAGCCGCTTCATGCACCAGTCGCACCCGTCGCCGTGAACGGGCTGGAGCGGTGTCGCTCGGCATGGAGAACCGTATTTCCTCTTCGTCGACGAGTACATCGACGATACCCAGGTCGGCCATGCGGAGCAGGGCGAGTGCCTGTTCCCGTTCAGTCGTCGTGCCGAGTTCTGTTTCCTCGAACAGCGCCAGCTGGTCAGTTGACGGCGGATCCTCGAACCAGCGGACGGTGGGCCGAGAGTTCGGCTGATAAGGGCCACCGATCCGTGGAAATCGGGATCGCCGGACAAGTCCAAAGGTCTGAGTTCGCATCACAGCGCGGACGAATTCTGAAACAAGGGGCTGGTCGAATCGATGCGCGACCGACAGCGCCAAGGTCTGATCTGTGAGCAGCTCCCGTGTTCCGGAGAGGCTGCCCAGCCCGCGCTGAAGCTTGAGTTCGGTGCCTTCCCGCTCGAAGACTCTGCGTCGTCTCTTCTCGGGATAGTGAAACAGCCCCTCGTAGTGCACCGCTGACCGGTCGAGTTCGACAATGTACTCAAATCGTACCTTGTCGATTAGGAGCTCGAGTTCAAACGTGGACGAATTCTGCGGGCCGTCACCGAAAGCGAAAGGTTCGACGGGAATCTCGTCCAGCCAGTATCGAAGTGAGTTCTGCACTGCCTCGCGCAGCCAGGTGAGGGCGGCGATGACGTTCGACTTTCCCGAAGCGTTCGGCCCATAGACCCCGGCGACGGTGAGCAGGCTCTGGCCGAGTTGCTCGGCCCACCGCGCCTCCGGGCGATCTTGGCCGATCGCAACCAGGGAGAGCTCGGTGGCACGCCGTATCGACCGGAAGTTCGATACCTCGAATCGGATCAGCATCGGACCCCCTCGAGGCGCAGTCGACGTTGGCAGGCGCCCACACCGCCAGATCGACGAGTCTGTCGGTGAGCAGGCCGTCAGCCGCTTCATCGTAGACGAGCCGTGCCAGTGACGTGCGTTTTCGCTGTGGTCTGGAAGCGGTATCTGCCGCCACGGGAGTTCGCCGGTTGCCCGTTTCGGTTGCCCCCGTCTGGCCTACGTTGGCCATCCCCCTGCGATCGGATGATAGA
>NZ_JALKFU020000223.1 GCF_023242965.2 Frankia sp. AgKG'84/4 | reverse complement strand
CTCGGAGCGACACACCCGCACCCCGGACGATCAACCAGCCGCTCCCGATCTACACCACGCAGTGGGACTCACCCCCCCCGCGCGTGGCCCTCAGCCGGCCGCGCCGGTGGCGGGTTCGACTGGTCCGGGCGCTGCCGCCGTCGCCCTCACCCGCTGGAGCAGGGCCGTGACCAGCTCCTCGCCGGCGAGCGCGCCGGCCGCGGCGGTCACCGTGACACGCGGCGCCGTCCAACCCAGCTCGTGCAGCTCGCCATGCGCGGGCCGGACGGCGGCGTCGGCGGCCAGCAGCATCGGGATATCCAGCACCGAGTCCCCCGCGGCGAGCGCCAGCCCCGTGCCGGCCCGGCGCGCCACCTCGTCAACGGCGCGCTGCTTGGTCAGCACCGACGGCACCAGATACACCTTGCGGCCCTGCGCGGACACCTCCCAGCCACCCGCCAGCGCGTCCGCCGCGAACCCGGTGAGGTCCGGGATGTCGGGCCGGGAGTGGGCCACCAGGTAGACGAACAGGTCGTCGGCGGCGCGCACGACGCGGGCCCAGCCGCCGGCGGCGAACCGCTCGGCGAGCGCGAGCATCCCGGCCAGCGGGGCGCAGGCGGCGCCGACCTCGGCGGTGACCGCCGCGGCCCACGCCGGGTCGGGTTCGCCATCGACGAGCAGGTGCCCGCCGTTCGCCGCGATCGCATACCGGGGCCGGATCCGCAGGTCGACCCGGCGGTACTGGGCGAGCGTGCGGGTCGTCACCGGGACGACGACGGCGGCGCGGTCCAGCTCGGCGAGCAGCGCCAGCTCCCGGGCGGTCGCGAACGACAACGGCGCGCCGTCGAGGCGTTCCACCTCGACGAGTTCGTGCGCGGCGGCGTCCGCCGGCAGCCGCGCGGAACGGGCCGAGAAGATCAGCGTCTTGTCGAGGTCGAGCGCCGCCAGCGGGCGGGCGGCGCCGGGGCCGTCGCCCGGGCCGTCGCCCGGGCGTCCGGCGGCGGTCACGGGGCGTCGGGGCGCCAGCGCGCCCCCGGGGTGTGGAAGGTCGGGTTGGCGCCGAGCGGGCGCACCAGCCCGACACAGGAGAACGGCAGGTCGGCCATCTCCTCGACGGGCACCCCGCGGTCCTCGGCCAGCGCGAGGACGTGGGCCAGCTCGTCCTGGCGGTCCGGGGCGACGAGGATCCGCCACGGCACCCGGCGCAGCAGCACCCGGGTGGTCTCGCCGACCCCGGGCTTCACCATGACGACGTCCGGGATGTCGTAGGCGGCGGCGATGCGTTCCACCGCGGCCCAGCCGGCCCAGGTCGGCGAGCGGTCGGCCGCCCACAACCGCCCCCAGGTCGCCGCGACCTCGTCGGCGACGGCGTCGAACTGCGCGACGACCGTCTCGATGAAATGCCGGGACAGGTCGTGCGGGGCGAGCTCGGCGTAGAACTTCGCGCCGTGGAAGTCATCCGGGCCGATGTGCTCGGCGTTCAGCACCGTCCGGCTGACCAGGCCGCTCACCGTCGAGTTCAGGCAGGCGCTGGGGATGAGGAAGTCGTCGCGGGTGCCGTAGAGCGGCACGCAGTGCGCCGGGTCGGCGAGCACGGCGAGGGTGTCGTCCAGCCCGAGGGGTGCGACGGCCTCGGTGAGCACCCGGGTCATCACGCCCTTGCCGGTCCAGCCGTCGACGAACTGGATCGCCGTCGGGTCGAAACGCTCGGTCAGGTAGCGCACGGCGTTCATGTCGACGCCGCGATCCTTGATGACCGAGATGGCGTGGTGCGGCGTGTCGAGACCGTGGCGCCAGCCGTACCAGCGGCGCATCAGGATCCCGACCGGGGTGCCGGCGCGGGCGATGGAGACCAGCACCGGCTCGGGCTTGGTGACCCGCACCAGCTCGGCGACCAGGCCCGTGGCCAGCGCCACCCGCCGGGCCGAACGTTCCAGCGCCTGGTGGTAGAGCTTCAGGTAGGAGGCGTCGGGCTGGTACTCGACGGGAAGATCCTCGGAGTAGTGGCGGCCGGCCTGCATCGCCTCCTCACGGTCCTCCGTGGGACGTTCCAGGGCGACGTCGCTCAGGTCCGTCAGCAGGAACGTGACGTCGACCGGATCGTAGGAACCCGATCCGATCGTCCTCGGGCCCGCCGGACGCGGCGCCGTGGTAGCCGTCGGGACGGCTGCACCTCCAGGGGCTGTACCTCCAGGGGCTGTACCTCCAGGGGCGGCTGTATCCACCGGGGCGGACTCGCTCATCGGGAGGCTCCAGTCGTCGGGGCGGCGGGGCGCGGAACCGGCCGGGGGGCCGGCTGGTAGGAGGGGATGGTGAGCACCGTCACCGGGGCGCAGCGACGTAGCTGGGCGACCAGCCCGCTCGGATCGGCCACCGCGGACGGCGATCCGGTGTCGGCGCCCGAGTCGAGCACCACCACGATGTCGTCGTAGCGGCCCGGACCGACGTTGTACACGTGGCTGACCCGGCGCGGATCGTCCGGCGCCGGGAAACTCAGCGCGGCGCGGATGGCGTAGCCGTCGACGTCGATCGGGTGGACCGGCGAACGGGTCGTCGACTGGTAGCGCACCTCCCCCGGGCCGCCGCCGGCCAGCTCCGCCGCGATCCGCATCGGCACGTACATGAACTCCTCGGTGCCCAGCACGAGCGTGCGGCCCCCCGGGCGGGACAGCGTCGCGCGCACCGCGGTGGCCAGGGCCCCGAGGTGATCCGCCAGCAGCCGTCCGTGCCCCGCCGTCCATCCGTGCCGCCCGCCGTCGGGCAGGCCCGCCGGCCAGGCGGGGCTCAGCCAGCGGACGTCTCCCACCGCCGGGTCGGCCAGACCCCCCTCCTCCGCGCCTACACCGGCCGGGTCGACACCGGCCGGGTCGACGCCGGCCGGGTCGACGCCGGTCTCGGGGGCGTGGCGGGCGCGGATCGCCGCGGCTCGCCGGGCGATCTCCGCAGGGACGGTGACCGTGGCGGCGATGAGGGCGACGACGTCGATCCGCACGCCGAGCTCGACGGCGAGGTCATCGAACGCGGCCCGGGCCCCCGTCGGCCGGGCATCCACCAGGGCGGCGACGAGGTAGTGCCCGCGGGGGGCGTGCTCGTGCAGGAGGCGGATGGTGCCCAGGGCGGTGCGCCCGGTCGACAGCTCGTCGTCGACGAGCACGATCGGCTGGTCGGTCGCCAGGATCGCCGGGTCCTCGGGGACGAGCCAGTGGTGCGAGGCGTGCGAGTGCGACTCGGTGAACTCCAGTACCGGCGGCACCCCGGCCAGGTCCCGGCGGGTGGTGTGCAGGTAGTGGCTGCCGGGCAGGCTGTCGGCGACCGTGTGGCCCAGCGCCGTCGCGGTCTCGCAGTAGCCGATGACGAGCCCGCCGGCCGCCGGGTAGCCGGGCACGTTCCGGACCAGCCCGGCGAGGTCCGCGCCGACGGCCAGGGCGGTGCTCGGCGCGACCGGCAGGTGCTTGCCGAGAACGCGGCTGACCAGCAGGTGGGCCCGGCGCGGGTTGCGCCGCAGCGCGAGCCCGACGAGCGCGTGCAGGCCGCCGCCGGGCACGTCGGCGCTCACCTGCGCGGTGAGCCCGAGCTCCGTCCACAGCCAGTCCGCCGCCGGGGACGGGGCGCCGCGGCCCGCCGCGGCTCCGGTCCCCCCAGCCGCCCCAGTCCCCCCAGCCGCCCCAGTCGCTCCAGCCGCTCCGGTCGTCGTGGTCACCGGGCCGCCCGCGCGCTCTCCAGGGCGGAGCGGGTCGCGGCGAGCACCTCGACGAACGTGTCGCCCTCGCGCAGTACGCCGAACGCGCGCGCCCGGCGCAGCACCGCCTCCGCCCAGGCCCGGTGCGGGCCCAGCTCGTTCATCTTGTTCGCGTAGCTGCTCGGGCGCACCCCGCCCGCACTGCCGGAAATGATCGACTCGGCGTCCTCGTACTCCTCCTGGCTGACGACCTGCAGCGCGTGCACCGCGGGGACGTGGCTGGGATGGATCACCGTCTTGCCGTTCAGGCCGTTGGCCTTGTCGAGGACGACCTCGCGGATCAGCCGGTCGAGGTCGGCGGAGACCAGCGCGCTGCGCATCCGGATGGCGGACTGCCCGCCGTCCGCCCGGTCGGCCTGCTCGAACGGGGTGACCCGCAGCGAGCTGACGAACAGCCGTTCGGGCTGGGCGAAGTACTCCCAGACGGGGCCGGTGACGATGTGCTCGCCGCCGCGGGCGCAGATGTTCACGATGTCGGCGATGCAGTCGCGCACCACCGCGATGTCGTAGATCGTCAGGTCCCGGTCGCGGCGCAGGCCGAACAGGCCGCACAGGTCGGTGGCCCCGAGGCGGATCGCCAACACCTGGTCGGCGTGCTTGTCGACGAGGCGACGTACCGCGGTCAGCGCGTCGACCCGGGTCTCCCGGTTGATCACGGGCGGGCTCTCCAGCACCGGCATCGCCCACAGCGGCCGGCCGGCCGTCTCTCCGGCGCGCAGCACCGCGTCGAGGGCGGGCTCGCCGCTGTCCTCGGTGAACTTGGGCAGTACGAAGCCGGACAGACTAGCCGTCCCCCGCGGGCCCAGCCGGGCGACGATGTCCGGGATCTGCCTGGTGGCGCGGACCCGGACGAACAGCAGCGGCGGCCCACCGCCGTGCGCGGGGGGATCCTCCGACAGCGCGCGCAGCGCGGCGACCACGTTCGACTCCGCGTCGGCGACGTCGGTGTCGGCGATCGAGTCCTCCAGGCAGAGCACCATGGACGTCACCCCGGCCGCGGTCTGCCTGCGCACGTCGTCCGCCAGCCGGGGCCGGGTGCCGGGCGCGTAGAGGGTCGCGCCCAGGGCGGTGGCCAGCAACCTGCGATCGGCATCCGCGTCGATCGTCTCTGGCGGCCGGTGGAAGAGCGCTTCGGCGGCGTGTGGGTCGAGGAAGGCGAAATGGCGCAAGCGACGGTCCCCTCGTTCTCCAGCGGCGGCGTCGCGCGACCCGCGTCCCGGGCCCCCACCCGGCCGCGGCCGGAAAAACCGGATCAGTCGACCGGACGGGGCAAGATCGTGATACGTCGCCTTTGGGCTGACGGTACCCGCCCGGGGGCGTCTGACGACAGACAACGACATGGGTCGACCAACCGACACCCAGGCGTCACCGCGAGGCCACCGTCAGGCCGCTCACCTGCAGCTTTGCCTATCTAACGGCATCGCCCGGAAGACCGCCCGACGCACGGCGAGGGGCCGGGACGGCATCCTCCGTCCCGGCCCCTCGCCGCGTGGCCCCGCCCTATCCCTTACCGAAGAGCTCCTTGTACACAGCGGCGGCCTTCGGGTTCTGGCCACCGTTCGTGATCGTCGAGCAGACGTTGCCGGGCGTCGGATCGCTGAAGTAGGCGTCGTAGCCCATCACGTCGCCGGCCGCCTTGAACGTCTCGAACATCTTCTTCATGTAGAACGGGTTGTCGCCGCCGCCGTCACCCGAGCAGGAGGCCACCCCCCACTCGCCGACGCCGACCTTCTTGCCGTGCTCCCGCGCGAAGCGGATCACATAGCACAGGCCGTTGACGTCCTCGCACTGCTTGTTCCAGGTCGCGTCGTCCTTGGACGGCGGGTAGTGGTCGTAGGAGTCAATGCCGACGTAGTCGACGTACTCGTCGCCGGGGTACGCGCCCCAGGGGCTGTTGCCACTGGGCACCGGCGAGTTGTGCGCGTTGAACGTCCAGTCGATCAGGACCTGCGGGTCGGTGGACCGGATCGCGGTGGCGATCTTCTGGAAGCAGGTCTTGAAGACCGTCGGGTCGGCATCGGAGTGCCAGTACATGAACGTGCCGTTGAACTCCCAGCCGATCCGGACGATCGAGTCGGCCCGGCCGTGCGCCACCAGGAACGAGCCGAGCTTCTTCCACTGCTCGTCGTAGGCGCCCCTGGCGCACTCGCCGTTGCTGCCGCCACTCTTGGGATACGTCGGCTGGCTGATCACCAGCTTGCCGGGGAATCCCTTGAACAGGTCGACCGGCCAGGTCGGCTGGACCAGCCCGCCCCAGCCCGACGTGCGGTCGGTGTAGACGTGCACGACGTCGTTGGGACGGCCCCGCCAGTTGCCGAAGTCGGTGAGCTGGGCGAGCTGGTGGGACTGGAAGCCAGACATCCAGGGCAGGCCGGACTGTGGGCCGCCGGCGTCGATGTCCGCGGTGCCGCCGGGGGCCGGAGCGGGCCTGGCTGCCGGGGCGGTCGGGGTCGCCGGCGTCGCCGAGGACCCGGTGACCGACGGGAGCGGCGCGACCGTGGTCGGCGTCGCGGCCGGGGACGCGCTGGTCCCGCCCCGGCGGCGAGGCGTCGCCGTCGGGGTCAGCGGGGTCGTGGGCGCGGCGGTCGGGCTCAGTGACGTCGGTGTCGGGAACGGGGTCGTGGACACCCCGCTGCCTGTCGTGGGCGAGGGACTCGTCTGGGGGACAGCGCCGCTGCCCGCCGTCGTGGGGCTGCCGACCGGCAGGTCGGGCAGCGGCGGCGCCGCCTTGTACTCCTGGGCGGCGGCCTCCGGCCCGGTGACGTCGAGGGAGTCGGCGACGCTCGCGCCGCCCTGGGTCGCCCTGATGTTCACCGCGCCCTTGAAATCGGCCGGTACCCGGAAGCCGAGGATGAACCGCCCGTCGCCGTCCGCCTTGATCAGGGCGCTGCCGCCCAGGTCGGCGGTCTGCGCGGCGACCGTGACGTCATTACTGGGGGTGAAGTTGCGCCCACCGACCAGCACGATGTCCTCGTCGAACAGCACCAGCGTGATGCGGTTGCTGGTCTGCGGGGCCATGGTCGTCAGCGGCACTCCGGCCTGGGGGCTCGGTGCCGCGCCGTCCGGGCTCGCCGCGGTGGGGCTCGGCGACGGGCTCGGCGTCTGCCCGACGGCGCTGGCGGCCGGAGTGAGCGTCCCCAACACGCCGAGGACGAACACGGACACAAGGCCGAGCCGGGCGCTGGTGCGGACCGGGCCGCGGTGGCCGCGGTGGCGGCGGCCGACGCGCCGACCCGGCCCGCTGCGAGGTCGGGACACGCGAGGTCGGGACAGGGGTGAAACCGGAGGGCCGACCGGAGGGGTTGGTCGGCCACGAGAGGTCGAGGCCATGCTCGCGCGTTGCCTTTCGACGTGGGCGTGAGACACCTGCCGCCCACAGCACCGACCGCCGGCGGGGCAGGCCACACCACGAGCGCCCGATGAGACGTCCCCTCCGCGCGGGCCGCGGATGTGCGCCCGCTCAGCGTTCCATCAGGCTCGACGACACCGCGCCGGGTCGTCGATCGGGCGGCGCGAGGGCCGCCCGTTCGTGATGCCACCGACCCCGACCTCACGGTCGGGACGGACCGACAGGTGCCCCGACCTGACGGTAAACACCCATCAGGCCGGTACTGGAACTACGCGTGACGGAACCAATCGTAAACGGAGCACCCCGGGCGAGGAACAGCACCAGGATGAATACTTTCCGTGGTAGTGGCATTCTTGCTGATCTGGTCGCAAATCGCCCGCCAAAAGCAGCATAAGGCCAACATTCCGCCAACGGATCAACCGTGCGACCCTCCCCCGTGCGGGCAGTGGACGCCACCGCCGATCAGGGTCAGCGGACGACCAGATCCTCATCGCCCGGATGCGCGACGGTCCAGCCGACCGGAGGCGCCGACGCGGGCAGCAGCCGGACTCCCCAGGGCAGCTGGGCCCCGTCCAGGGTCACGTCGATGGTCCGCGTCACCGCCTGCTCCACGGGGGCCAGGCGGGACAGCTCATGGGCCTCGACGGCGGCCCGGGGCGGCACGGTGCCCGGCCGCGCGAACAGGATCAGCTCGCCGACCGGGCCGGAGGTGCGGACCTGCACCCGCATCGTCCGCCGCCGCCACCCGGAACGGCTCACCGAGTAGCTGACCGTCGGCTGCCGCGGGGTGGGGCGCTGCTCGGGACCGGTCGCCGCGGCGCGTCCCGGGCCACCGC
>NZ_JALKFU020000222.1 GCF_023242965.2 Frankia sp. AgKG'84/4 | reverse complement strand
GGGTTGGTGACACCGGGGGCCGGATCGGGGTCGGCCGCGTCAGTGCCAGTGGCGCTGCCGGGGGCGTGCTGGCGCGCGGCGGGTGGAGGTGCTCGGCCAGGTTGCGCCGGGTCCGGGAGGGCGAGGTCCGGGTGAGGAAGTCGGCCACGTCGCGGGGGCGCGCCGCTGCGATGTCACGACCAGCGCCGTTGGCACCGTTGGCGTCCACGTGGGTGTCCGTGGCGCCGGCGGCGGCGTGGGCGAGTCCCGGGAGGCCGTCGGCGCGGCCCTGCCCGACGGCCCGGAACTTCCACCCCCGCGGGTGGCGGTAGATCTCGCCGAAGATCATGGCCGTCTCCAGGCCGGTCTCCGCCTCGAAGGAACAGCGCGCGATCTCGACGCCGTCGGCGTGGTTCAGCACGTGGAGGTAGAGGCCGTGCACGGGCCGGAACGTCTGCCCGCGACCGGCCGCGTCGTAGATCGCGGCGCCGAACTGCAGCCGGCTCAGCGCCGCGGGCACGGCCCCCAGCGTGACGACGTGCCGCTCGGCGTCGCCGGGCAGCGGGCGCGGGGGTGGCGGACCGCCGAGGCGTTCCGTCGGGTTCGGTACCTGATCGGCGAGGAGCATCCGCGCCGATGTCGGCCCGTTGGTTCCCTCCCCGGGCGCGTCGATGAGGATGACGACGCCGTCGAGGTCAACGCCGGCAAGGCTGGGTTCGTCGTGCCAGCCGAGGCAGACGCGCACCTGCTCGACACCGGGCGCCGCGTCCGCCAGCAGCACGTTGCCGCCGCCTGGCAGGGTGACGGTCATAGCTCGAGGTCGGAGCGGCGGAACTT
This sequence comes from Frankia sp. AgKG'84/4, assembly GCF_023242965.2. Classification (GTDB taxonomy): domain Bacteria; phylum Actinomycetota; class Actinomycetes; order Frankiales; family Frankiaceae; genus Frankia. The sequence continues at coordinate 7,087 of NZ_JALKFU020000222.1, read as the reverse complement.
GGCGTCCAGGAAGCGTGCCTGGATCGCGAGGCGCGCGGCGTCTCCGGTGTAGACGAGGTCCTGCAGTTCGCCGGCGCCCTCGTCGAGCAGCTGGAGCTGGCGGATCAGATCGTCGGCGGGCGTGCTGCCCGTGACGCCGGGACGCTCGGTGTACGGGGCGGGCAACGCCAGGAAGTCGTCGAGGGCCTGCGGCAGGTATTCGTGGATCATCGCGGTGAGGTGCCTCAGCTCCTCGTCGCTCGCCGACTGGACCTCGATGTAGCGCAGTAACGGTCGCAGGACGTCGTCGATGTCCCGCACGGTCGGCACCGCCCCGGCCGGCAGGCGCCCCCCGGCCGCGTTCGCCTTCGCGATGATCGCGGCGAGCTCTTCCTGGAGCTGCCGCGCCCGGCGCACGACCTCGGGCTCGGCCCGCCGCCCGGGATCGGGCGCCGGCGTGACCTCGTCCGTGCCGGTGCCGGTGCCGGTGCCGGTGCCGGTGCCGGTGCCGGAACGCCACCGGAAGATCACGGTGCCTCCTGTCCGTCCCGGTCGGGTGGGGGGTGCGATCAGCGCTCGTCGGCGCGGGCCCGCTCCAGATACGACCTGGAGCGCCCGACCTGCGTCTCCAGGGCCGCCACGGTGCTCGCCATGCTCTGCACCGCCTTGGCCTTGTACGTGTCGAGGGCGTCCATGGTCGCGAAGACGTCGTCGAACGCCTTCTGCAGCGCCTCGACGCTGACCGTGCTGGCCGACGCCTGTTCCTGGAGCTGACCCGACTGCTGGCGCAGCATCTCGCCGACCGAGGTGATCATGCCGCTGGTCGTGGCGTTCAGCGCGTTGATCTGGTCGAGGACGAGCTTCTGGTTCGCCAGCGCCTGCGCCACGATCACCGCTGTGCGCAGGGCGGCCACCGTCGTCGTCTGCGCCCGGTCGACGCCCTTGATGAGCTCGATGTTGTTCTTGCGCACGAGGTCGAGGGCGAGGTAGCCCTGCACGCTCACCGCGAGCTGGGTGAGCAGGTCCTGCTGGCGCTGGCGGATGGGGAACAGGGCGTCCGAGGTGAGCGCGTCGGCGCTCGCCGGATCGCTGGCCCGCAGCCGGTCGATCTTCGCCGCGACCGCGCCGTCGAGCGCCTTCGCGAGCGTCGCGTACTCGGTGAGCTTGCCCATCGCGGCCCAGAGGTTCGCCTTCTCCTGGTCCACGCCGGCGTTGTCCTTGCGCAGCTCGTCCTGACCGGAGTCGAGCGCCCTGATGATCGCGTCGAGCTGGGTCTGCGCCGACTGGTAGCGCTGGAAGTAGCGGGAGAGCCTGTTCCCGAACGGCACCACGCCCAGCAGCCTGCGGCCACCGCTGAGGTCGGCCCTGCCCGGGTCGAGCTCGGTCACCGTCGCGCGCAGCTCGACGAGGGACGCCGCGACGCGCGCCTGGGCATCGCCGCCGCGACCCCCGCGGCCGCGGGCGCCACTGAGCGCGGCCGCCGGGCGCTCAAGCATCCGGTTGGACACCCGGGCGCTCGCGACGATCTCCCGCTCGCCCATGCGCATGATGTCATTGATCTTGTCCTGGAAGGCCGGGCTGCGCGGGTCCTGCGTCGCGAGGTCGTCGGCGAACGCCGCGGCGCGCGTGCGCAACTGCTCGCGGATTGTCTCGTCGAGCGGCACCATGCTGTCCACCTGGTCGTCGGCGACGACCGGGACGGGCTCCGGCGCAGTGAGCACGAGCGCGCCGGGGGCCGGTTGCGTCCTGGTGGTCGGGCTCCCGGGCGGCGTCAGCGGCCCGCCCAGGTCCAGCGGATCCGACATGTACGCCCCTTCCTGACCCCCGCCGTTCCGGGTGGCGTCAGCGCCGTGTCACGTGGTCCAGCACCCTCGACCCTACGCGGCGGCGGGACCGCCGGCCCTCGCGGCCGCGGCTGGCGGGAGTCACTCAGGCGGGACTGGGGCTACCCGCGCTCTTGCTGGCGCGGCCGGCGGCGTCGGCCACCTGCTGGCCAAGGGCGTAGAGCTCGCTCTCGGCGAGCAGACGCTGGGGACCCAGCAGCATCACCGACGCCGCGACCTGGCCCAACTGCATCCAGGTCGCGCACAACCGGATCAAGCACCTGCCGCCGGAGACCCAGTACAAGCTGCTGCGCGGCAACGCCGAGCGGCTCTACCGCTTCACCGCGGCCGAGCCGACCGTCCCCAGCCCGCTCGCGAGCCTGGCCTGACATGCCGACGGAGATCGTTGTCGACCGGGGCCTGTGCCTCGGCAGTGGCATGTGCCTCGTCTACGCGCCGAACACCTTCACGCACGACGAGCAGAGCAAGGCCGTCGTCCTCGAAGCCGCGATCGACGCGTGCCCCGTCACGGCCCCAGGACGATCTGATCAGCGTGCTCGTCCAGGCCGAGATGACCGACGAGAACGGCGTCACGCAGCGGCTCTCCGACGCCGAGGTCTACTCGTTCGCGCTGTTGCTGCCGCACGCCGGATCGGGCACGACCTGGAAGCAGATGGGCATCACCCTCGCCGCCCTGCTGGCGCGGCCCGACCTGCTGGCGGCGGTCCGCGATGACCGTTCGCTGCTGCGTCCGGTCATCGAGGAGACGCTGCGCTGGATGCCCACCGACCCGATGTTCACCCGGTGGGTGACCCGCGACATCGACTTCCACGGAACGCACCTGCCGGCCGGGTCGGTGCTGCACCTGTGCCTGGGCGCGGCCAACCGGGATCCGAACCGCTGGGACCGGCCGGACGAGTTCGACATCACGCGGCCGCCGCGGGCCTCCTTCGCCTTCGGGGGCGGTGCCCACATCTGCCTCGGCATGCACGTCGCCAGGGCCGAGATCGCGACCGGTGTCGGGGCGCTGCTCGACCGGCTCCCGAACCTACGGCTGGACCCCGACGCCGACGCCCCGCGTTTCATCGGCCTGTACGAACGAGGCGTGACCGAACTTCCCGTGGTCTTCGGCTGACGTCGAACTCAGGATCGAGAGGTATGTGATGACGACTGACGAGCCCGGTTACACGGCGCCGGACATCCTGCTGCTCGGCGCCGAGCATGTCCGCGCCTATCAGGAGACCGGCGGCGAGACCGGTTATCTCTGGAACGGCGTGCCGACCCTGCTGCTCACCACGACCGGCCGCCGCTCGGGACAGCCCCGCACCACCCCCCTCATCTTCGCCCGGGACGGCGACGACTACCTGCTCATCGCCTCCACCGGCGGCGCTCCCAAACACCCCCTGTGGTACCTCAACCTGCAGGCTCAGCCGCAGGCCGAGATCCAGGTACGCGACAGGAAGATCGCGGTGACGGCCCGCACGGCCGAGGGCGACGAGCGCACCAGGCTCTGGAAAGTCGCGGCGACCACCTGGCCGAACTACGACGTCTACCAGACCAGGACCGACCGCGTCATTCCCGTCGTCGTCCTGACCCCGAACTGACGGTGGCCAGGCCCGTCCCGCCGGGCCTGTCCTGACTGTGCGCGGGCCAGCCTGATCCGGCTGGCCCGCGCCCGACTCCTCATCGAGCTCACCGCCGAGCCCCTCGACGACCACGGCCTCTCCTCGCCCGCCCCGTACCGATACGTCGCCATTGAGCAGAATGGCGAGATTCCCACGGTAATGTCCCGGCCATTACTCCGTGAGTGTCGCCAGGCGGCCACCGCGGGCACTTGTCGTCCCCCGAGACACGCGATACCGTTTCCCCCGGTCGCCGTCGTCATGGGGGATGCGCGAGCCAACACCTTCACCGCACGTCGCGAGCGCCCGCTTTCGGCGCCGTCGGGCGTGCCATCCAGGCTTTCGTTGTAGTGCTTTTCGTCGCCGCGCTTTCTGTCGCGGTGTTTTTCGTCGCGCCCACCGTCGGGCGGACTTTTTGCGGCGCGGGGGAGAACGAGTGCGTCCTGTCAATCCTGGCACGGTCGTCGACGATTACCGGGATCTCGAAGCTGACATCGCTCCGTTCGCCTCCTACCTGCAGGCCCTGTATCTCGCCTCGCTGCGCGGGTCGACGGACGCGTACTTCTGCCGCCGGGTCGTCGCCGCGGTGAACGAGGCGCTGGATGACGACGCGCGGATCGACGCCGAGAAGGTTCTCACGCTCTGCGGCTTCGACCCGCGCACGCTGCTGACGGAGTTCACCGACCGCCTCGACGACGTGCGCGATATCGCCGGTCAGGGGCAGGAGCCCGACCTGTCCGGGCGCGGCGGGGCGGCGCTTGTGGACCTCCGGGAGAAGGCCCAGATCTGCGTCGAGCTATGGCGCAGGCTCGGCCCGCGCGTGGACCCCGCGCTGACGGCCGGGGCCAAGCGGCTCACGGTGTACCGGCGGGCCCGGCGCGGGCTGATCGGGCGCCTCGGCGCCTTCTGCAGCTACTGCGAGCTTCCGGTGGTCACCTCGCTGGCCACCGAGCACGTCCTGCCGAAGGCGACGTTCCCCGCCTACGGGGCCGCCTGGGACAACTTCCTGCTCGCCTGCGCGGCCTGCAACAGCGCGAAGGGTGAGAACCCCGGCTACGACTCGGTCGACCCCGACGCCGCGCTCGCCCTCGCCACCGCCGCGGCGCGGGCCCGCGGGACCTTCCGTAGCCCCCGCGATCCGGCGTACACGAGCTTCGGCGCCGAATACACCCATGTCCTGCAGCACGTCGTGCGACTCGGTTCGACGGTCGTGCACCGCGTGGACATTCCGAGCGCCCGGGTGGCCGAGTGGTTCACCCGCGGCGCGTTCAGCCGGACGACGTCGCCGGTCGGTGTCCTCGTCGCCCGGGTGGCCGCGCCGAACCGGATGGGGGCGACCCGCGTGAACGCGGCTGCCCTCGACACGATCAGGACTTTCTCCGGCACCACCGCCGCTTTCGCCTGGGATCAGGTGCACCCGGCCCTGCGCGCGATCGCGCCGCTGTTCCTGCGCGCCAGCGGCACCTACCGGGTCGCCGCCCGCACGCGCCTGACCGACTACGTGTGTGCCTTCTACCTGGAGCATCTGGTCGTCGTCGGCATGAACATCCCCGGGGCCAGGGGCCGCGGGAAGGTGAAGCAGTGCCGGGTCACCCTGGGGACGTCGTCGCGCTCCATCACCGTCGACGCCATCGACGCGCGCCTGATGCTGCTGGCGCGGACCTTCACGCCCGCGGTCACCCGCCAGCTCGGCCTGCCGGACTGGACCGCAGTGGGGGCGGTGAAGGTCATCGACACGGAGAACTACGAGATCGCCTTCGCCCAGCGGCACTGGGTGGAGCTGGGCGAGCTGCACCCCGGCACCGAGGCGCCCCGGGAGGCGACGCTGCGGGCCGGGGAGTTCTCCGACATGCCGCTGGAGCTGTCCGTGCGGTCGATCGCACCGGCCCCGGCGCTGGGACAGCCGCATCCCAGCGCGACGACGATCTCCATGGTCAACCTCAACGACAACCGCAATGACGGTGGCCGCGCCGCGAAAGGCAAGAAGGAGAACCGGATCTTCGACCGGCGGGTCTATCGGCGCACGCTGGCCTGGACGGTCGCCGTCGAGAGCCTGCGTCGAGTCCTCGAGGCGCAAGGCGCGAACCTGCCGCCCGCCCAGCTCCAGGTGCTGATCGACGCCATCGGCACGACCGCCGGCGCGACGGGCTGCGCCACCGTGTGGACGACGCTGATCAGGAGCCTGCCCGGCGCCACCACCGCCCAGCGGGACCTCAGGACGGCCCTGCTCACCGCCCTCGACGGCCAGTTCCTCGGCACCCGGCTGCCGCCGCCGCCCCCGCCGCCTGTGATCGCCCCGCCGCCCGGGATCTGACGCCCGCCAGACCACCCACGCGGTCCCGTCCCCGCTCGCCGTCCCCGGGGACGCGCGGCCGTCATCCGTCTCCCCCACCCGAGGACTTCCGATGCGTCCTGTCTTCCGCAACGCCGCACCGTCGATCCTTTCGCTGTACGGCCGGGCCAGCCGCAGCGCGGCCACCGTCGTCTACGACTACCACGCCTACGGCGGCGCGCTGCTCGAACGCCTGGGTGAGTACTGCTCGTACTGCGAGGTCGCGCTGTGCGGCAACGCGGCGATCGAGCACATGGCCGGCAAGGGCTTCGAGCCGCAGTTCGAGAACGCCTGGAACAACCTGCTGCTCGCCTGCACGAACTGCAACTCCCGCAAGGCCGTCAAGGGGACGTCGATCAACATCGGCGATTTCCTGTGGCCGTGTGACCTGCGGATCGACACGTCGACCGCGTTCCGCTACCACCGGGTGAACGGCCTGGTGCTGGTCGCGCCGGCCGCGGGGACGCTCGCGACCCGGGCGGCGGCGACGATCGACCTGTTCGGCCTCAACAACGTTCCCGCCGAGAACGATCGGCGCTCCAGTGACCGCCGGGTCCGCAACCGCACGAACGCCTGGGACAGCGCCGTCACGCTCGCCGACCGGTACGTCCAGGCCGGGGCCGCGACCGGCGGGTTCGACCAGCGTTTCCCCCGGCTGCTGGCGGAACAGATCAAGGCGATCGCGACGACGCTGGGTTTCTGGTCGGTCTGGATGACGGTGTTCGAGAACCGGCTGAACGAGGCCGACCTCGCCGACCCGATCGTGCAGGGCCAGCTCGACCGGCTGTTCTGCGAGCCCTTCACCGGCACGCTGCGCGGGCGGGCGCGCGCCACCCAGCAACTCCCCTACCCCGGATACACCGGCCTGCCGGTCATGACGAAGGCGAAATCTTGATCATCGAGACGCTGGGCGACCTGACCGGGCTGAGCGCCGACGGGCTGACGCTCACCGAGGCGACGATCAGTGTCGCCGACGGCGAGGTGACGGTGCACGGGCCGGCGCGGGTGCTCGGCGGGGACGGCACCGTGACGGCGACGATCCGCCCGGACGGCACCGGTGGCCTCACGGTCGCCGCCTCGGTGGCGACCGGGCCGACGACGTTGCGCGCGCTCGGCGGGCGCGGCTGGCTGGGCGCCGAGGTCGACGTCGACGCGCTGCCGGAGCTCACACTGGCGGCCCTCACCCTGCGGACCGAGCCCGACAGCGGGCACATCGTCGCGACCGCGCCGCTGCCACCACGGGCGGGGCTGCTCACCGATCCGCTGCCCCTGCGCGCCGGCCAGCTGCGGATGCTCGTCGTCCCCGGCGCCGGGTCCGCGGTGGCCTACGC
>NZ_JALKFU020000221.1 GCF_023242965.2 Frankia sp. AgKG'84/4 | reverse complement strand
GCGCCCTGCCACTAAGTATGTGAAACACATTTTAGGTCGGTGAGGTGGGCGGCGGGGCGGGGGGGTACGGGGGGGGGGGCGCGGCAATTGTGGGGCGGGCCCCCCCTGCGCAGCACGGCCAGCGCCTCGGCCCTCGTCGGCTCCCCGTCGCCCAGCCCCTTGGTGACGAGGCTGGCGAGGACGCCGGGCAGCTCGTCGGCGGGACCCGGCCGGGCGGGTCCGCCGCGGGTCGCGCCGGGCGGGCGAAGACCAGGGTCGGTCCGCAGATCCAGGTCGGTCATCGGGTCCTCCACGGTGCGGTGGGCAGGAGCACCGGTGGCGGTCCGCCGCGGCCACCGGTCCGCCTCGTCAGTCTGCCATCGACCGGGTCGACACTCCGGGCCTATCGCGGTCGCGAATCACGCCATCACGCCGCTCGACGGCGGGCGGCCGGTCGCGTCGCGGTACCGGCGGGGGCACTCTTCCAGGGAGCGTCGCCGGTCGTCACGGCGTACCCGGTCGGGGATGTGACCAGCCGCCAACCGGGGCCGGACCGCCGGCCGGCGGCGACAGCGAGAGGATGGACAGGACATCCAACCACCGCACTGGACGCCACATCCTGGAAAGTGAGGCCGGACAGTTGAGTCCACAAGCATCGGTTCCCACCGTCGACCTCGACGATCAGGTCGTGCTGCTGGACGCCGACCGCCAGCCGTGCGGCACGGCGCCGCGGCTCGCAGTACACGGCCTCGACACGCCGCTTCACCTGGCCTTCTCCACTTACATCTTCGACGCAGCCGGCCGGCTTCTGGTCACTCGCCGGGCGCTCGGTAAGCGGACCTGGCCGGGAGTGTGGACCAACAGCTGCTGCGGGCATCCGCGGCCGCAGGAGCCGATGGAGGTCGCGGTGCGCCGGCGGGTCGAGCAGGAGCTGCGCCTGGCCCTGACGGACCTGTCGTGCGCGCTGCCCGACTTCGCGTACCGCGCCACGGCGGCGGACGGGCTGGTCGAGAACGAGTTCTGCCCGGTGTACGTGGCTCGCGCGCTCGCCGACCCCGACCCGGACCCCGACGAGGTCGTCGAGTGGCGCTGGGTCGACTGGGAGAGTTACCGCACGGCCGCCAGCGCGGCTCCGTGGGCGCTGAGCCCCTGGTCCGTCGAGCAGATGGCGGCGTTCGAGCGGTTCACCCACCCGCTGGCCGCCGCGCGGCGTCGGGTCGGGTGAGCCCCGCCGGTGGGGCCAGGGCACCTGACCCGGGTTGAGCAGACCCGCGTCCCCTTTTCGGGTAGACCCCGTTGACTCAACCTGACCACACGAGTCTCGCCAAGCTGGTCATTCACTACTAGCACGACGATCATCTGTGTCACTCAAAGCGACCTGTTCATTGCGAAAGATCGGGTGGGGGCCGCCGGCCGGCATGCGCGAACCTCGGGGGTTCACCCGGAGGACAGTCCTTGCGGGGGACACCTCCCCGCGGCGACATCCAGCACCGGCCGCGGTATCCACGCCGTAGGCGGGCCGGTATCCGGCTCGTCGGCACCGGTGGCGAGCCGCGACACATCACGGGCCCCGAGCCGCTCGAGATAGGCCAGCCCGGCGACCTCTCCATCGCCGGCAAAGCACAACGGACCAAAGTCCCATGTTTGCAAGGCATTTATTCCTGGCGGCTGGGGTGAGCACCCGACCGGGAAACCGGGGGCAGCACTTCAACCGAAGGAGCGACAGGCACCAACTTCGCATTGCTTCGGCGCGGGACGAGCCGCGGGGCGGTGGTTGGCGCAACCAGTCGGCCCGCGGTTCCCGGCGCGCGACGGCGCCCGGCCCCACCCGGATGCCTTCGCGCCCGCGCCCGCCCGGGCCCGCCCGCCTGACCTGCGCCAGCCGGTTCACGCGACGAGACTCCAGGCGGGCGTCAGCAGTCACGGCCGACCGCGGTAACACCATCCCGCCCATCGCCCGCGCGGCGGTAAGGATGCTCGCGGTCAAGGGAGAACGGAGTTCTCACCTGCCCGCCCAGGGGCGGGCAGGTGACGACCAGAGCGTGCCACCGATCCGCTCCTGATGTGGGCTGGCGCACAGCCGGAAGGCACCATCCGGGCCGCACCGGCGTCGGTTTCCCCTCCGCGCGCATGACGGCCGACACGACGGCCGTCACCATTCGTCAAAAGAAGGCCGAAGATTAGAAAGACATATACGCGTACGCCCGGTTTCGTCCAGTCAGCGATAACCATCGGACAGTGGCAGGACAATCCAGACCCCCCGCAGATCCGATTCACCCGTTCCATGGGCGGCGACCCACCGTCGCGCGCGCCGGCCGCGCTGTCTGGCCGATGACACGGGCGGCAGGCTTCCCTCGAGCGCCCTTGACTTTCCGTGACAGTCAGCGCCGAGGGGCGGACTAGGAGGGACCCTCTTCCCGGGCCAGTCCTCGATTGGTTCCACAAAATGCTTGCCGGCCGCGGCGCGGATGAGGGAGGCTGCCGATGCGCAGCCATGCGCTCACAGACACCAAAGCACAATGCATGTCGCCGAACCACGCGACAACACGGGGGTTTACTGGTATGGAGCCGATGACGGCCCAATCGTCCGGACCGCCGGACCAGCGTAGATCATCATCCCGCAATGCGGAAAAAGTGATCCGCTAGCCGGCTAGGGTACGACGGCGACCACCGTCAAGCCACCGCAGGAATACCCGGGAACCCCTAGCGGCACCGGCATTTCTGCGTCCCGCGGGAGATCTCGGAAAAGATTGCGCGGCAACAGCCAGCGCGCCCCAGGCGTAGCGCGCTGGCCGAGCCTCGACTGAAATGCATCACCACGACCAACGTGTCTCCGGGCCCGTCAGTCCGGCGATGACCGCGAGGTCATCGCCGGGACTCGCGCGGCCGGAACAGACATGTGTGCCCGGCGCGGCAGTTCACCGTGCCCGGCTGCTCCTGCCCTGGACGAACGAAGATTAGGTGGACTCTGCCATGACCGAGCCAGTGCCGACCGACCCCGCCGAGGCCGCCCGACTGAGCCTCAGTACCGCGGCCGCCCGCAACCTCGCGACCACGACCAAGTCCGTACCGCAGAGCCAGGAGATCACCTCCCGGTGGCTGCTGCGGGTGCTGCCCTGGGTCCAGACGGCCGGTGGCGTGTACCGCGTCAACCGCCGGCTGAGCTACGTGCTCGGCGACGGCCTGCTCACCTTCACCAACACCGGGTCCGACGTGCGGGTCGTGCCCGGCGAGCTCGCGGAACTGCCCGCCCTGCGCGGCTACTCCGGCGACGCCCTCACCGGCCTCGCGGACCGCTTCGAGCAGCGCGAGTACGCCCAGGGCGACGTCATCGCGGAAAGCGGCGCACCGGCGGACACGGTGTATCTCGTCGCCCACGGCAAGATCGGGAAGTTCGGGGCGGGCGAGTACGGCGACGAGCGCTCCCTCGGTGTGCTCGCCGACGGCGAGTTCTTCGGCGACGAGGTGCTCACCGAGACGGACGTGACCTGGGACTACACCGCCCGGGCCCTGACCCCGGCGACCGTTCTCGTGGCCACCCGCGACCAGCTCGCCGAGGTCGTCGGGCGGGACGAGGAGCTCAGCAGCCACCTGGACGACTACCGGTCCCGCCCGCGGCCGTCGACCAACCGCCAGGGTGAGGCCGAGGTCGCGATCTCGGCCGGGCACTCCGGCGAGGCCGACCTGCCGAGCACCTTCGTCGACTACGAGTTGGCACCGCGCGAGTACGAGCTCAGCGTCGCGCAGACCGTCCTGCGCATCCACTCGCGGGTCGCCGACCTGTACAACGAGCCGCAGAACCAGCTCGAGCAGCAGCTGCGCCTCACCGTCGAGTCGTTGCGGGAACGCCAGGAGCACGAGCTGGTCAACAACCCGGACTTCGGCCTCCTGCACAACGTCGACCTGCGTCAGCGCATTCACACCCACTCCGGCCCGCCCACCCCGGACGACCTGGACGAGCTGCTGAGCCGCCGGCGCAGCACGCATTTCCTGTTCGCCCATCCCAAGGCGATCGCGGCTTTCGGCCGGCAGGCGACGGCCGCCGGTATCTACCCGGCGACCGTGCTCTTCCACGACCAGCACGTGCCGGCGTGGCGTGGTGTTCCGATTCTGCCGCTGAGCAAGATTCCGATCAGCGACACGGGCCGCACGTCCATCATCGCGGTGCGGACCGGCGAGGAGAACCAGGGCGTCATCGGTCTGAACTACAAGGGTCTCGCCGATGAAATCGAGCCGGGCCTGTCCGTGCGGTTCATGGGCATCAGCGAGAAGGCCATCATCTCCTACCTGGTGACGACCTACTACTCCGCCGCCGTGCTCGTTCCGGACGCGCTCGGCGTGCTCGAGAACGTAGAGATCGGGCGCTGAGTTCCCTGCCGGCGCGCCGCCGCGGCCCTGGGCTGCGGCGGCGCGCCGGTTTCGCTGACGCCGCCGGCCGCGTCCGCCCGAATCGGCGGCCGAGAAGGGTTTTCCCGGAGAATCATGCAGCCTTTTACCCTCCCCGAGTTTTACGTGCCTTATCCCGCGCGGCTCAGCCCTCATCTGGAGATCGCCCGGGAGCACACCCGGGCGTGGGCCAGGGCCATGGAGATGATCGACCCGCCCGACGGCGAAGTCGTGATCTGGACCGAGCAGGACCTCGAGGATCACGACTACGCCCTGCTGTGCGCCTACACCCACCCGGATGCCCCGGCCGACCGGCTGGACCTCATCACCGACTGGTACGTGTGGGTCTTCTACTTCGACGACCACTTCCTCGAGCTGTTCAAGCGGACGCACGACATGGCGGGCGCGCGGGCCTACCTCGACCGGCTGCACGCCTTCATGCCGATCGACGGCCCGATCACCGACGAGCCGACGAACCCGGTCGAGCGCGGACTCGCCGACCTGTGGGAGCGGACCGTGCCGGCGCGCTCGCTCGCCTGGCGGGAACGGTTCGTCGTCAGCACCCGTAACCTGCTCGACGAGTCGCTCTGGGAACTCGCCAACATCAACGCCGGGCGGCTGTCGAACCCGATCGAGTACATCGAGATGCGCCGCAAGGTCGGCGGCGCCCCCTGGTCGGCGAACCTCGTCGAACACTCCGAGGACGCCGAGGTCCCGGCCCAGATCGCCGCCACCCGCCCGCTGCGGGTCCTGCGCGACACCTTCGCCGACGCCGTCCACCTGCGCAACGACCTGTTCTCCTACGAGCGCGAGGTCTCCGAGGAGGGCGAACTCTCCAACGGCGTGCTGGTCGTCGAGAAGTTTCTCGACATCGACACCCAGACCGCCGCCGAGGCGGTCAACGACCTGCTCACCTCCCGGCTGCACCAGTTCGAGCACACGGCGCTCGCGGAGCTGCCCGCGCTGCTGGAGGAGAACGGCATCGACCCGGCCGGCAAGGCCGCGACGCTCGCCTATATCAAGGGCCTGCAGGACTGGCAGTCCGGCGGGCACGAGTGGCATCTGCGCTCGAGCCGCTACATGAACCGCGAGGCCGCGGTCGACACACTCCCTGCAGAACTCACGCCGCTGCTCGGGGTCGGTGGCCTGCCGGGACTGCCCGGTCTGCCGAGCCTCGGAACGTCGGCCGTGCGGATCGTGCCGTCCCTGCTGGCGACCGCGCCGCAGCGGCTGCGCTCCCACTCCAACATCCCGTTCCGGCCGGTCGGAGTGACCTCGCTGCCCGAGTTCTACCTGCCCTACACGACCGGGCAGAGCCCGCACCTGGACCACTCCCGGCGCGCGATCGTCCCCTGGGCGGCGGCGATGGGCATGCTCGACCCCGTGCCCGGCATCTGGGACGAGCACAAGCTGGTCGCGTTCGACTTCGCCCTCTGTTCGGCCGGCATCCACCCGGACGCCTCCGCGGCGGAGCTGGACCTCACCACCGGCTGGCTGACCTGGGGCACCTACGGCGACGACCTCTACCCGGTGGCCTTCGGCCGGACGGGGAACCTGACCGCGGCGAAGGCGTGCAACGCGCGGTTGAAGGGCTTCATGCCGTTGGAAGGGCCGCCGCCCGAGGCGCCGACCAACGCGCTCGAACGCGGACTCGCCGACCTGTGGCAGCGCACCGCCGGACCGATGCCGCTCGCCGACCGGACCGCCTTCCGCATCGCCATCGAAGTGATGATCGATAGCTGGGTGTGGGAGCTGGAGAACGCGGCGGTGAACCGCATCCCCGATCCCATCGACTATCTGGAGATGCGCCGCGCGACGTTCGGCTCCGACCTGACGATGAGCCTGTGCCGGCTCGCCCGGTCGAACATCGTGCCGGCGGAGGTCTTCCAGACCCGGCCGATCCGCTCGCTGGAGAGCGCCGCCGCGGACTACGCCTGCCTGCTCAACGACGTCTTCTCCTATCAGAAGGAGATCCAGTTCGAGGGCGAGCTGCACAACTGCGTGCTGGTGGTCGAGAACTTCCTCGACTGCGATCGGTTCCGCGCACTCGCGGTGGTGAACGACCTCATGACCGCCCGTATGCACCAGTTCGAGCACATCATCGCCGAGGAACTGCCGGCGCTGTTCGACCAGTTGGAACTCGACGACGAGGTCCGCGGCGCGCTCCTCAGCTATGTCGAGGAACTGAAGCACTGGCTCGCGGGCATCCTGCGCTGGCACGAAGGGACCCACCGCTATGAGGAGGCCGAACTGCGCTACCACCCGGCCGCGGACAGGCGGCCCTTCGGTAGTCCGAGTGGACTAGGCACCTCGACGACGGAGGTCCGCAAGCTGATCGCCCGCTAGCCGCGCCGCCCTCGCTGCGGCGAAAAGACCAGGTAGGAGGGTGTTCGCGGCCGCATCGCCAGGCGCGGCGCACCGGTCGGACGGCGGCGTGGTCGCGCCGTCCGACCGGGCCCCCGAACTCCCGTCGGGTGATCCCCGATGTGGTACTCCCCCGCCCCGCGATCACCGCCACTGCGGTCGGATCACCGGGATACAACGGTCCGGTCGGGTGGCGGCGCAGCCGCGGCCGGGCGCCCAGCGGCCGTGACGTCGCCGGGCTCCCGGTACCCGGTACGGCGGGCACGTGGCAGTCCCGCCGACCGAGGGAGTCCGAGGGGGACGTTGCGTGTCCTGGAAAGCTTTGCGACCGGGGGATCCGCCCGAGGTCGGTCCGTACCAGCTCGTCGGGCGGCTCGGTAGTGGTGGCATGGGGATCGTGTACCTCGGCCAGGACGCCGCCGGCGTCCGAGCCGCGGTCAAGGTCATGCGCGAGGAGTACACGACCGACGAGGGGTCACGCAGCCGCTTCCACCGGGAGGCAACAGCGGTGTCGCGGATCGACAGCCCGCACATCGCCAGACTGCTGGCCGCCGACGTCGACGGTGACGCGCCGTGGCTGGCCACCGAGTACATCGAAGGTCCCACCCTGTTCTCCTCGGTCACCGCCGACGGCCCGCTCACCGGCGAGCGCCTGTGGCAGGTGGCCCGCGGCCTCGCCGCCGCCCTGTGCGCGATCCACGACGCCGGCGTCGTGCACCGCGACCTCAAGCCCGGCAACGTGATGCTGGCCCCCGACGGGCCGAAAGTGATCGACTTCGGGATTGTCGCCGGCCCGCCGAGCACGATGACCGGTTCCGGCGTGGTTCTCGGCAGCATCGGCTACCTCGCGCCCGAGCTGCTGACCACCACCCGCCGGGCACGCCCCGCGGCCGATGTCTTCTCCTGGGGGTTGACGGTCGCCTTCGCCGCCACCGGCCAGCCGCCGTTCGGAGCGGGCCCGCTGGACGCGCTGCTCTACCGCACCGTGTACGGCGAGCCCGAACTCGACGGTCTGCCGGCGACGCTGCGCGGCGTGGTCGCCGCGACACTACGCAAGAAGCCGGAACGCCGCCCGGATGCCGCCAAGCTGCTCACCCAGCTCGGCGCGACCCAGCAGGCCGCCAGTGCCAAAGCGGCCGGCGCCGCGGCCACCGGCGCGGCGCCCGCCGGCACCAGCAC
>NZ_JALKFU020000220.1 GCF_023242965.2 Frankia sp. AgKG'84/4 | reverse complement strand
TGCCGCGGTGTCTCCGTGATGATCAGTTCGTCGGCGGCGCCGGCGCGGGTCCGCGCGGTCGGACCGCAGGAGGGCCCGCTGGCCGAGCTGTACCTGGCGCTGTGCGCCGCGGACCAGTTCGGCGCGGCGGCGCAGCTGCTGGTCGTCGCCTCATACCTGCGGCCCAGGTTCGACACCTCGACGGCGGACCAGCACGCGGTGCCGACCTTGCGGCTCGCCGAGGGGCCGGCGCGGCACCGGCTGATCTGCTTCCCGGCGATGAGCGCGGTCTCGGGGCCGCACGAGTACGCCCGGCTGGGCACGCTGCTGCGCGGCGAACGCGACGTGTTCGTGCTGCCGTCCCCCGGCTACGCCGAGGACGACCATCTCCCCGTGGACGAGCGCACCTACATCGAGTCGCACGTGCGCGAGGTGACCCGCATCGTGGGCGATGATCCGTTCGTCCTCGTCGGCCGGTCGATGGGCGGCGTCGTCGCCCACGCGGTGGCCGCGGAGCTGGAGGACGCCGGCGTCGCGCCGTCCGGTCTGATCCTGATCGACAGCTACCCGCCGGAGAGCGCGGTCCGGGAGGGAATGGCGGACTGGTGGCTCACCGCCATGATCAGCGGAATGCTGGATCGGGTCGAGCGGTACCAGATGGTCTGGAGCGACGCCAGCCTCACGACCATGGGCGCCTATGTGAAGATCTTCGACGGCTGGCAGGCGAAACCGGTCCAGACGCCGACGCTGCTGGTGCGGGCGGCGCAGCCGCTACGGCGCACGACGATCGATCCGGCCAATCCGACGGGCTGGCAGGCGTACTGGTCGACCCCGCACGAAGCGGTGGACGTCCCCGGCGAGCACTTCTCGATCCTGGAGGAACACTCACCGACGACGGTGGCCGCTATCCGGGAGTTCATCGAGTCCCTGACCTGACAGGCCCGCCGGCCGGTGATCCGCCGAAGAATTCCGGTCCGCGCGTTTCCGGGCGGACTACGTAGTTCTACGTAGTCCGAACCCACACCATTCCATGTTGTTCTGCTGTCGCCGTTCACCGGATCTGTCCGGGTTCAGCCGGTCGTTGTTGTCTGGTTTCGGATCAAAGGCACATGAAAGCGGCTGCCCGTCGTTTACATTCCTTGTAGGTTGAGGAAACTCGGCCAACCCACCCATCGGTGGGCCCACCAGCGGGAATGGGTGTCTCAGCCGCGGCCACCACCCCGTGAATTATTGCCCGAACACGACTCGAACGTTACGGAAGGAGGTGGGACATGCCCAACGCAGCAGTCGTCGTCACCGGCGCCGCGGCCGGGATAGGCCAGGCGAGCGTCGAGCTGTTCGCCGAGCGCGGGTTCGGCGTGGTCGCCGTCGACGTGTCCAAGGAAGGGCTGGACGCGTTCGCCGGACGCGAGGACATCGTCACCTTGGCCGGCGACGTGGCCGACCCGGGGACCAATGACGCCGCGGTCGCGCTGGCGATCGAGCACTTCGGCCGGCTCGACGCGGCCGTGCTCAACGCCGGCATCGGCGGCGCCCCGCCGCTCGAGGCACCCGGGGCCATCGAGAGCCTCGACCAGATCTACGCGGTGAACGTGCGCGGCGTGGTGCTGGGCATTCGCTCGGCCGCCCCGGCGCTGCGGGCGGCGGGCGGCGGATCGATCGTCGTCACCTCCTCCGGGGCGGGGCTACGCGGCGACCCGTACACCTGGGCCTACAACACGACCAAGGCCGCCGCGATCAACCTCGTGCGCGCCGCCGCGCTGGACTACGCCTGCGAGAACATCCGGATCAACGCGATCGCGCCCGGCCTGACCGCGACGCCCCGCACCGCCGGCCAGCGGGCCAACCCCGATCTGAACGCGACGCTGACCCGCCGCGTTCCGCTGGGGCGCTGGTCGCAGGCCCGGGAGCAGGCGGAGGTCATCTGGTTCCTCGCCTCGCCGGCCGCGTCCTACATCACCGGCACCGTCATCCCCGTCGACGGTGGGGTCCTCGCCTCCACCGGCATCCTGCTGGCGCCCACCTACCGCGGTGAACCGCCGCAGTAGGGCGTGCCGCGCACCCGCCGTACCGACCTGACCATCACTGACCGCACGAGGGAGTGCCACGTGAGCATCGAGACCGACGTCGAGGACCACATCGACCTTGAGGCCAACGACCTTGAGGCCAACGACCTCGAGGCCAACAAGGAGACGGCCCGCCGGCTGTACGAGGAGGTCGTCAACCACGGTCGGGTGGAGCTGCTGGAGACGTTCATCGCCGACGACGGGGACGACGGCAGCCGCGCCCGCCACGGCTGGTCCAGCGGTCGGGACGGCTTCCGCCAGCACGTCGACTGGCTGCGCGCCTCGGTCCCGGACGTGCGGACCACGGTCACCGATCTGGTCGCCGAGGGCAATCGGGTGGTGGTGTTCTGGCGGATCCAGGGCACCCAGCACGGCGAGCTGTTCGGCGTCGCGCCGACCGGGCGCAGCATCGACGCGAACAGCATCAGCTTGGTCACCTTCCGCGACGGTCAGGTCGTCAACTACGCGGTGCTGCCCGACCGGCTCACGATCCTGCACCAGCTCGGCGCCGTCGAGGCCTGAGCGCCGGCCGACCGAAGGAGGAAGCGCGGTGACCACGAAGCTGTCCGCCGCCGACATCGCCGAGATCGGGCAGACCCTCGCCCTGTTCTCGCACGTCTGCGACAACCGCCAGGACGACGCCCTCGGGCTGGTGTTCACCGAGGACGTCGCGTTCGAGTTCGCCCGCAGCGGACGGACGCTGCACGGGCTCGGCGAGGTGCGGGAGTTCCTGCGCGCGGTGCCACCCGATGCCCCCAACCACCAGACGCAGGACACCGCCGTCCTGGTGGGCGAGGACGGGACGGTGCGCGCGCTCAGCCGCTACCTCGCCATCCTCGTCGACGGCTCGGTCACCAACGGCGACTACGAGGACGTGCTGGTCCGGCTCGACGAGGGCTGGCGGATCCGGTCACGGCGCAGCGTCCACCGCTATCCGCGGGAGGCCGGGGAGCAGGCCTCACCGCGGGGCGAGGCCTGGCTGCCCTCGCTCGAGCGGCTGCCGAGCCTGCTGGCCTAACCGGCGCCGGCGAGCAGCGCGCACAGGTCGTGCAGCTCGTCGCGGTAGAGCCGGGCCGGGTCGTTGACCTGCGGGCGCAGGTGGCCGTAGACCTCCAGGGCGACCAGCCCGTGCAGTCGGCCCCAGAGCCGCAGCGACAGCGCGCCGGCGTCGGCCGGCAGGTCGGGGAACGACTCGCGGGCCATCGCCGCGAAATCGGGCCGGAAGTCCGACCAGGCGTATGACCGGGGGCCCGGCCCGGTCTCGCCGGGTGCCGGCCGGGTGCTCGCCGGCCGGGCGGCGGCGAGCTGGGGCCAGGCCGCGGCGACGATCCTGATCAGCACTCCGCAGGCCCGGTGCTCCGCGGCGAGCTCGGCCCCGTCCTCGGGCACCTGGTAGCCCGGGATGGGATCGCCGTAGACGAGCTGGAACTCGGGGGGATTCGCGACCGCCCACTCCCGGTAGGTCACGCCGACGGCGACGAGCTGGCCGACCGGGTCGTCGGGGTGTGTGCGGCGCGCGGCCTCCAGGGAACGGGCGAGGTTCTCGTACACGTCGACGATCAGCGCGGTGATCAGGTCATCGCGGGTGTCGTAGTAGCTGTACAGCGCGCCGGCCGTCATCCCCATCTCGCGGGCGATGGCGCGCAGCGACAGCGCGGCCGCTCCGCCCGCGGCCATGTGCCGCAGGGCGATCTCCTTGATGTCCCGCACGGTCTGCGCCCGCAGGCGCTCCCGCCGGCTCAGCTGCACCCCGTCCACCCGGCCGACTCTACATCGACCACTTACTACACACCGTTCAAATATCAATCGGCAGACAGTAAAGCGAACAGTGTGTAGCATCACGCGATGTCCGGATCGGCTGGCCTGCTCGGCCGCGATCACCCTCCCGGTGCAGGACCGCGCCCTCGACGGAAGGAGCCGCTGCCATGGCTGCTTCAGCTTCAGCCCCCCGACCAAGACCAGGACTCGGGCTGACGCTCGCGCTCCTGGCGTTCGCCGAGTTCATGATCGCCATTGACTACAACATCGTGTACGTCGCGCTTCCCGACATCGGCAAGGAGCTCGACTTCAGCTCCCAGTCGCTGCAGTGGGTGGTCAGCGCCTACGCCGTGACCTTCGGTGGTCTGCTCCTGCTCGGCGGCCGGGCGGCCGACCGGCTCGGCGCACGGCCGGTGTTCATCACCGCCGTCGCGATCTACGGCCTGTCATCCCTGGTCGGCGGCCTCGCCGACGCGCCCTGGCTGCTCATCACGGCCCGCGCGGTGCAGGGCGTGGGCGGCGCGTTGCTGTTCCCGACGATCCTCACCGTGATCAACACCGCCTTCCCCGCCGGCGCCGAGCGCGCCAAGGCCCTGGCCGCGTGGGGCGCGGCCGGCGGCGGAGGGCTGGCCGCGGGCGCGCTCGCGGGCGGCCTGCTGACCAACTACCTGGGCTGGGAGTGGGTGTTCTTCGTCAACGTCCCCGTCGCGGCGATCATCGCGGCCCTCGCTCCCCGGCTGCTGCCGGCGGACGCGCCCCGGACCGACCGGTACGCCGGCTTCGACGTCGGCGGCGGCCTGCTGGCCACCGCAGGCGTCGCCCTCGTCGTGTTCGGCCTGGTCAGCGGCCCGGATGCCGGCTGGCTGTCGGTGCGCGCGACCGGCACGATCATCGTGGGCGCGGTGCTCCTCGCCGCGTTCGCCGCGCTGGAACTGCGGCTGCGCACTCCCCTGCTGCCGCCGCGGCTGCTGCGCTACCGGAGCCTGACCACGGCGGTGCTGGCCGTGTTCGTCTTCTCGGGCACGCTGTCCGGCGAGTACTACCTGTTCACCACCTACCTGCAGGGCATTCTCGGGTTCAGCCCGCTGAAGGCCGGCCTGTCGTTCCTGCCGCTGACGGTGATCTCGATGGCGGGCGCCGGGCCGATCGCCACCGCCGCCGCGCGCCGACTCGGCTACGGCGCGACGCTCGCACTCTCGCTGCTGCTGTGCGGGATCGGCATCGCGCTGCTCGTCCCGGCCATGTCGACGGACGGTTCGTACCTGGCGCTGCTGCCCGGGATCGCCGTGTGGGGCGTCGGCGGCGGCATCGCCTTCACCGTGTGCTTCGCCGCCGCCGGACTCGGCGTGGCCGTCGAGGAGCAGGGGGTGGCGAACGCGGTCGCCTCCACCTCGCAGCAGGTCGGCTCCGCGGTGGGCCTGGCCGTGATCGTCGCCGTGGCGAACTCCGGCCTCGGCGCCGCGTCCCGGCCCGACGACGTGGTCCATGGCCTGCGGGTCGGCGGCGTCGTCGCCGCCATCACCGCGGCCGTGGTCAGTGTCCTCGTCGGTCTGCTGCTGCGGGACCGCCCGACGGCGGCCGCACCGGTGCCCAGCCAGCCGGCGGGCTCCGAACGTCACGAGGACGTGCCGGCGTCCTTTTCCGGCTGACGCGGACGGGCGGCCCGCTCCGACTTCACCGGAAAGGTATCCGGTGGGTAGCCGGCGGTCGCGGCAATAAAGAGTCGTCCGTCTTCAGAGCATCCAGTCTCCGGTTATTCCGAGAAGTAGGGGCGCGCTGCCAGGCATGATCCTTCGCGGTCGCGCCTTTCGCTGGTGACACATCTCGGGAGCGCGCCTCGGCACGGGTAAGTGGAAGGCGAACGGGGCGCAGGTCGATCGACGCGGAACAGCAGAGAGTGTTCGCGGGGATGCGCCCGTCCGCAATTCGACACCCCCCGTCCGATACATGTGACGCACATCACATTTGATAGCCCTAATGTGTTTAATGGCCCTAGAATTAATGCCATGGACATCCAGCAGCGATCGCCAGCACCCGGGGCGCGCGGCCGGATATCGACCCGGCCGGCCGTAACCGCCGGGCAGCTTTCAGTACACACATTCCTTACGGCGCGACGGCATATCGATCTTCTTCGAGTGACCAGCGCCTCCTGTAGCTGAGGTCGCGGCGCCAAAAAAGCCGCCGCGACCCGGATTTCACCAGCAGGCCGCGCCGTGCCCGCGCGGTCCACGCCCGCGTCGTCAGCAGTGGCGCCGCGACACCGGCTGCGACGGTTGACACCGCGCCGCGCGTCCCGGCCTCCCCCGCCGCCGGCGATTGCGGGCGCCAACAATCCGCGCCCGCAATCGCCGCTCGGACCCTGACGCGCGGCCACTGCGGCGTGCCCGGCCGGCGGGGAATGCGCGATCCCGCCGGCCGGAAACAGCTCTGCCCGTCTCCTGCCCACCTGCCCACCTGCCCACCGTCTGGTCACAGAACTACTCCCGGAGCCCATCCATGCGTCACTCCAGACCCGTTCGCCTCGCCCTGGTCGCCGGGGCGGCAGCGGCGACCCTCGCTCTCACCGCCTGCGGCTCCGACTCAGGCTCCGGCGG
This sequence comes from Frankia sp. AgKG'84/4, assembly GCF_023242965.2. Classification (GTDB taxonomy): domain Bacteria; phylum Actinomycetota; class Actinomycetes; order Frankiales; family Frankiaceae; genus Frankia. The sequence goes on along the minus strand of NZ_JALKFU020000220.1, from coordinate 1,531 downwards.
CAGCGCCACTGCCGGCACCCCGAAGGCCGGTGGGACGCTGACCTACGCTCTCGACGTCGAGCCCACCTGCTTCGACCTGCAGGTCAACCCGCAGGGAATCACCGGGGACATCGAGCGCGGCGTGGTCGACTCGCTGGTCACCATCGACGCCAAGGGCTCCTTCCACCCGTGGCTGGCCACCTCCTGGCAGGTCGCGCCGGACCTGAAGAGCTACACCTTCAAGCTGCGCGAGGGCGTGACGTTCACCGACGGCACCCCGTTCGACGCCTCGGCGGTCAAGGTCAACTTCGACCGCGTCGCCGACCCGAAGACGAAGTCCCAGTACGCCGCAACGCTGCTCGGGCCGTACAGCGGCACCGAGATCATCGACCCGCACACGGTGAAGGTGTCGTTCAGCAAGCCGTTCTCGCCGTTCCTCCAGGGCGCGAGCACCCCGAACCTGGGCTTCTACTCACCGAAGTCGCTCACCAAGGGTCCGGACGCGCTGTGCGCGGGCGGCAGCGCCATCGTCGGCACCGGACCGTTCGTGTTCAGCGGCTACACCAAGGGTCAGAGCGTCACCCTGACGAAGAACGCGGCCTACAACTGGGCGCCGCAGCAGGCCCCGCACACCGGTGCGGCCTACCTGGACAAGGTCGTCTTCCGGTTCCTCACCGAGGACCCGGTGCGCAGCGGCGCCATCACCAGCCGCCAGGTCGACGTCGCCACCAGCATCTCGCCGTCGGACGCGAAGACGGTCGAGGCCGACAACGGCCTGAAGATCCAGAAGGTGGAGGACGCCGGCGGCAGCTACGCCATCTACCTCAACACCGCGCGCGGGGCGTTGACCGACGTTCGGGTGCGCAAGGCGATCCAGCTCGGCACCGACATCGACCAGATCGTCAAGACGGTCTACTTCGGCCAGTACCAGCGTTCGTGGAGCCCGCTGACCCCGGGCACCCCGTCCTACGACTCCTCCCTCGACGGCGCCCTGAAGTTCGACCCGACCGCCGCCGGCAAGCTGCTCGACGAGGCCGGCTGGACCGGACGCGACGCCCAGGGCTACCGGACGAAGGACGGCAAGCGCCTCACCGTCGACTGGCCGTGGAACCCGCCGCACACCCGTGAGCAGCGGGCCGTCGTCGCCCAGGCGATCCAGGCCGACCTGAAGAAGATCGGCGTGGAGGTCAGCCACCCGGCGCTGGACATCGGCGCCTTCGTGGCGCTCGCCGGGTCCGGCCAGTACGACCTGTACGACTTCTCCTGGACCCGGTTCGACCCGGACATCCTGCGCGGCTTCTTCAACTCGGCGAGCACCCCGGCCACCGGCGGGCAGAACGCGGCGAACCTGAAGGACCCGAAGGTCGACGAGTGGACCGACGCCGGCGCGGCCACCCTGGACAAGGCCAAGCGGGACGAGCTCTACGCGAAGGTGCAACAGCAGGTCGTCCGCACCGACGCGGCCAGGCCGAACTGGGGACCATGCGCCACAGCAGGGTGTCGAACACGTCGAGAGTCAGGGCCTGTGCCCCGCCCGACTCCAGATGCGACC
>NZ_JALKFU020000021.1 GCF_023242965.2 Frankia sp. AgKG'84/4 | reverse complement strand
CCCCCCCCCCCCCCCCCCCCCCCCCCCCCCCCCCCCCCCCCCCCCCCGCCCCCCCCCCCCCCCCCCCCCCCCCCCCCGCCCCCCCCCCCCCCCCGCCCCCGCCCCCCCCCCCCCCCCCCCCGAGACCGGTGCCGATCCGGGGGCGGCGACGCGGACGCTGCGGGAGTTCGCCCGCCGCGCCGACGCCCGCGCCGACGGCGTCGACCACGACGACATCCGCTGGAGCTACCGCTGGGACCTCGGGCGCACCCGGCTGGTGGTGATCGACTCCCGCAGCGCGCGGGTCGTCACCCCCGACGGGCGCCGGGTGATGGTCGCCGACGCCGAATGGGACTGGGTCCGCGACCAGACCCGCCAGGACGGCGACGTCGACCATCTGCTGCTCGCCACGTCGCTGCCGTACCTGCTCACCCCGGGCATCCACTGGGTGGAGGCGGCCAGCGAGGCGCTCGCGGCGGGGCGTCGCGGCCGTTTCGCCGCCCGCCAGGCCGAGCGGCTGCGCCAGCGGGTCGACCTCGAGCACTGGGCGGCGTTCGGGGAGTCGTTCGCGTCGATGGCCGCGCTGCTGCGCGCCGTCGCCTCGGGTGCGCACGGCCCGGCACCGGCGTCGGTGGTGCTGCTCTCCGGCGACGTCCACCACGCCTACCTCGCCCGCGCGGACCTGCCGGGCGCGCGCAGCGCGGTGTACCAGGCGGTCTGCTCGCCGTTTCGCAATCCGCTCGGCAAGGGGGTGCGCCGCGTCGACCGCCTCGCCCGCACCGGTGCGGTCGCCGGCGCCGTCCGGGCCCTGGCGAAGCTCGCCGGCGCGCCGGACCCGGCGATCGACTGGCAGGTCACCGCCGGCCCGTGGTTCGAGAGCCAGATCGCCTACCTCGACCTGGCCGGCCGCGCCGTCACCCTGCGTCTGGACAAGACCGAGCCGGACGGCACCCCCGGTGGCCTCGACGAGGTTCTGCGCGTCGCCCTCTCGTGAGCTAACTAGGGTGGCGGAATGGGTTTTCTGGGGGATCTGATCAGGACCGTCTCCGACCTGCTGTCGGGCGGCGGCGGGCGCCAGGGTGAGGCACCCGCGCGGGAGACGGAACGGGAAACCCGGCGGCGGCCGGCGTCGACCCGGCGGCAGCCGACATCCACACCGAAAGCTCGCTCCGCCCCGTCGCCCTCGGACGTGCCCGCGCGCGGGCGCCCGGACCGGGAGCGGGCCCGGCCGTCCCGCGTGAGCGCGGAGGTCTCGCCGGGTGAGTCCGGGCCGCAGGCCACCACCGAGGTCGACCCGGATCGCATCGGGTCGGTGCGGATGGGCTACGCGCCGCAGTCGGACGGCGCCCCGGATCCCGGCGAGATCGTCTGGACGTGGGTGCCGTTCGAGGAGAACGACGGCCGGGGCAAGGACCGACCCGTGCTCGTGGTCGCCGCCGAATCCGCCGGCACCTATCTGGCCGTGCAGCTCACCAGCAAGGACCATGACGGCGAGGGCGACTTCGTCGCCGTCGGCGCGGGCGGCTGGGACGGTCAGGGCCGACCGTCGTGGGTGAACCTGGACCGGGTGATCCGGGTGCACGAGGGCGGGATGCGCCGCGAGTCGGCGGCCCTGGCGCGCGAACCGTTCGAGCGGGTCACCGACCGGCTGCGCGAGCGCTACGGCTGGCGCTGACGGCGGCGGGGCGGACCCGGTCGGGTTCTTACCGGGAGTCGAGTCGGCGGGCGCGGACATCATCGTCCGAGCAGAAGCCGTTGCCGCGGCGCTTGAGGCACAGCAGGCCGAGCAGTGCGCCGTCGTTGTCGACGACCGCGAGACGGCGACGCCCGGCGCTCGTCATCGCCCGCAGCGTGTCGGCCGCGGACGCCGCGGGAGCTACGACCCGCCCGGTCAGCCTGCCCAGCGACACCGCCGGCTGGTCATCGTCACCGGCGGCGCTGTCGGGATCGGCTCCGCTCGCGCGGTTCAGATCGACGCGCTCGATCACCGTGACCAGGCGGCGGCCCGCGACGATCAGCACCGCGTGCACGTGGTCGTCGGTGAGGATCCGGCGAACCTCGCCGAGGGTCGTCGCGGCGCCGTGGACCTTGGGGTGGCGCACCATCGCCTCGGCAACGGTCACGTCCGCGAGAAGTGCCATCGTCGTCATGTCAACCTCGGATCCTCAGACCCACGAGGGTCTCAGCACCCCTCGGCGAGGGTCAGCCCGAAGGGGCGGGGACGGGACGCGGGCGCATCGCCGGGTGGATGCCGGGTTCCGCGTCGACGACGCGCATCAGCAGCGCGAGGAGCTGGTGCTGTTCGTCCGGGGTGAGCATCTGCACGGAGGCGGGCGGCACGGAGAGCAGCTCCTCCGCGTGCGCGAGCACGCGCTCGCCCTCCTCGGTCATCACGACCCGCTTCGCCCGCCGGTCGGTCGGGTGCGGCTCGCGCCGCGCGACCCCGCGGCGTTCCATCAGGTCGATGACGCTGGTGAGGTAGCTCGGGTCGTGGCGGAACGTCTCGACGAGCTCGCGCATCGGCCGGGGGCCACCCGAGAGCAACAGAAGGATCTTCAGCGCCGCTGGCGTCAGGTCACACGCGTGGCAGACGGCGTGCATCCGGCTGGGGGCCTGGCCGCCGAAGGTCAGCGCCAGCATGGCCCGCCAGGCCTCCCGGGCGGCGTCCGTACCGAGCACCGCGCCGTCCGCGCGCTGCCCCGCGGCGGGGGTCGCGCGGTCAGGAATGGTCACGTGCCCTCCTGACCTGGCGGTGCGGTCATGATTCGATCGTACGACACCGGTGACCTCCGTACCGTTGTTTCCACAATATATTTGACACCACCCAATGATCGGCCGATGCTGGGACCGACCGGATCCGACGGACGCCGTCCCGCCACGGAGGCCACGTGCCCGACCAACCCAGCGCGACCTCACCGCCCGCCGCCGCGGCGCCCGACGACACCAAGCTGGACCCGGCGCTGATCCGCCTGTCCATCACCGTCATGCTCGGCGCGATCATGGTGATTCTCGACACCACGATCGTCTCCGTCGCCATCCACGCCCTCGGCAACGAGTTCCACACGTCGCTGTCCACCATCTCCTGGGTCACCACCGGCTATCTGCTGGCGCTCGCCGTCGTCATCCCGCTGGCCGGCTGGTCGGTCGAGCGCTTCGGCGCGACGCGGATGTGGAACCTCTCGCTCGTGCTGTTCGTGTCCGGCAGCGTGCTGTGCGGGGTGGCCTGGAACGCGCAGGCGCTGATCGCCTTCCGGATCCTGCAGGGTCTCGGCGGCGGCATGATCATGCCGATCTGCATGACGCTGCTCGCCCAGGCCGCGGGCCCGAAGCGGATGAACCGGGTGATGAGCATCATCGGCGTGCCGACGCTCATCGCGCCGGTCCTCGGCCCCGTCGTCGGCGGACTGATCGTCGACAACCTGAGCTGGCGCTGGATCTTCTACGTGAACGTGCCGATCGGCGTGATCGCCCTGGTCATGTCCTGGCGGGTACTGCCCCGCGGCGACCGCGGCTCCGCGAGCCGCCGGCTCGACCTGCCCGGCCTGCTGCTGATCTCCCCCGGCCTGGCGGCGCTCGTCTACGGCCTGTCCGAGGCCGGCAACGGCGGCGGTTTCGGCGCCGCGAAGGTCCAGGTCGCCATCGCCCTCGGCCTCGTCCTGCTGGTCGGGTTCGTCCTCTACTCGCTGCGCCGCGACGACGCCCTGCTCGACCTGCGGCTGTTCCGCAACCGCACGTTCACCGTCGCGAGCGTGACGACGTTCACGATCGGCGGGATGCTGTTCGGCGCGCTGTTCCTGCTGCCGCTGTACTACCAGGTCGCCCGCGGGGCGAGCGCCAGCGACGCCGGCCTGCTGCTCGCGCCGCAGGGGCTCGGCGCGATGATCTCCATGGCGATAGCGGGCCGGATCGCCGACCGCCGCGGGCCCCGTTCGGTCGTCCCGGCCGGCATGGCGCTGTCCCTGCTCGGCACGCTGATGTTCACCCAGATCGACGGGCACACCAGCGAGGCGCTGCTGGTCGGCTCGCTGTTCCTGCGCGGCCTCGGCTTCGGCGCGGCGATGATGCCCGCGATGTCCGCCGCCTACGCGACCCTCACGCCCGCAGCGGTGCCGCGCGCGACGACCACGCTGAACATCCTGCAGCGGGTCGGCGGATCGCTGGCCACCGCGCTGGTCGCCGTCGAGCTGCAGCACGCCATCGCCCACCGGCTGCCGAACGTCGGCGGCGGCGCGGGAGTGCTCGCCTCGGCGGCCGGGACGAAGCTGCCCGGCCCGATCGCGGACAAGGTCGGCGCGGCGTTCGGCGCGACGTTCTGGTGGATCGTGGCCATCACCGCCGTCGGCCTCGTCGCAAGCTCGTTCCTCCCCGGCCGTCCCGTGGCCCCCACGGCACCGGAGGGCGTGGGGGCCCCGCCGGTTCCCGCGCGGGCCGCGCCGGTCTCCGTGGAGTAGGGCCGCCGACGTCCGTCGACCCCCCCGCCGCGTCGGCCGCTCGCTCCGCGGCCCCGCCACGGTGCACATTCCACAATGTAGGCCGGGACGAACGTCAGGCACGCAGGCCGGCGCCGGACCCGACCGGGCGTCGACCATTCTCAGGAGGACAGCGACATGACCACGCCAGCGACCAGCTACCGGGTGGTGCAGTGGACCTGCTCGCCCTTCGCCCCGACGCGATCCTCTACATGCCGTTGTTCCCCGACTACGATCATGTCGAGCGTTTCCTCGGCGCCGAGCACCGCGATCGGCTCGAGGCCGCAGCGCGCCGCGGCGGGGTGACGCTGTTCGGGACCGGCACCAACCCGGGTCTGGCGAACGTGCTGGGCCTGCTCGCCACCCAGGTCTGCCGCCGCGTCGACGCGATCACCGTGCTGGAGTCGGTCGATGCCACCTTCTACGCCTCGGTGCAGACCTGGGAGCGGACCGGGTTCGGCCTGGCCCACGGCGACCCGAAGGCGGTCGAACTGGCCCGGACGAACTCGCTGACCTTCCAGGACGCCGAGCGGGTCGAGTTCGGCTGGTGGACCATCGAGAAGGGCTGCAACACCGGCCTCAAGGGCTCGTGGAACGGGGTGAACGCCCCCGACCTTCCGCTGGTCGCGGCCCGGCGCTACCCGTCCTGACCCGGCCGTCCTGACCCGGCCGTCCTGCGTGCACGCCGAACCGCCCCGGTGCTCCACCTGGACACCGGGGCGGTTCGTGCGTCGCACCGCCGAGGCGCGCTCAGGTACGCAACTCCGGCGTGGCATGGTAGTCGATCTGACCGGCCGCCTGCGGATAGTGCAGGTCGAAGGCGGGCCGCTCGGAGGAGATCCGCGGCAACGACGTGAAGTTGTGCCGCGGCGGCGGGCAGGACGTCGCCCACTCCAACGAGTTCCCGTAACCCCACGGGTCGTCCACCGTCACGATCTGACCCTTGCGGTACGAGATCCACAGGTTGTAGAGGAACGGCAGGGTCGACACCGCGAGCAGGACGCTGCCGGCGCTGGAGATCTCGTTGAGTGTGGTGAAACCGTCCGACGCGGTGTAGTCGGCGTAACGGCGCGGCATGCCCCGCACCCCCAGCCAGTGGTCGGCCAGGAACGTGATGTGGAAGCCGAAGAACATCAGCACGAAGTGCAGCCGGGCCAGCTTCTCGTTCATCATCCGGCCGGTGACCTTCGGGAACCAGAAGTACATACCGCCGAACCCGGCGAACAGCAGGCCGGCGACCACGTAGTGGAAGTGGCCGACCACGAAGTAGCTGTCACTGACGTGGAAGTCGATCGGCGGGTTCGCCAGCAGAACACCGGTCAGACCACCGAAGAGAAAGGTCACCAGGAAGCCGATGGCGAACAGCATCGGCGCCTCGAAGGTGATCTGCCCCCGCCACATCGTGCCGATCCAGTTGAAGAACTTGACCCCGGTGGGAATCGCGATCAGGAACGTCAGGAAGGCGAAGAACGGCAGCAGCGCCGCACCGGTCACGTACATGTGGTGCGCCCACACCGCGATCGACAGCGCCGCGATGCCGATGGTCGCGAAGACCAGCCCCTTGTAGCCGAACAGCGGCTTGCGGGAGAACACCGGGATGATCTCCGTGATGATCCCGAAGAACGGCAGCGCGATGATGTAGACCTCGGGATGCCCGAAGAACCAGAACAGGTGCTGCCAGAGAATCGACCCGCCGTTGGCCGCGTCGAAGATGTGCGTGCCGAACCGACGGTCGGCCTCCAGTGCGATCAGCGCCGCGGCGAGCACCGGGAACGCGACCAGCACCAGGATCGAGGTGACCAGCAGGTTCCAGGTGAAGATCGGCATCCGGAACATCGTCATCCCGGGCGCCCGCAGGCACAGGATCGTCGTGATGAAGTTGACCGCGCCGAGGATGGTGCCCAGGCCCGAGACGGTCAGGCCCACCAGCCACAGGTCGCTGCCGACGCCCGGCGAGTAGGCGGCGCTCGACAGCGGCGCGTAGGCGAACCACCCGAAGGAGGCAGCACCGCCCGGCGTCAGGAAACCCGCGATGACCGTCAGGCTGCCGAAGAAGAAGAACCAGAACGACATGGCGTTCAGCCGGGGAAAGGCGACGTCCGGCGCGCCGATCTGCAGCGGAATCAGATAGTTCGCGAACGCGAACGCGATCGGCGTCGCGAACATCAGCAGCATCAGCGTGCCGTGCATCGTGAACATCTGATTGTACTGCTCGTTCGAGAGGAACTGCAGACCCGGCTTCGTGAGCTCGGCCCGGATGAACAGGGCCAGCACGCCGGCGAAGGCGTAGTACACCAGCGAGGTCAGGGTGTACATCAGCGCGATGTCCTTGTGGGACGTCGTCCGCAGGTACTGCCCCAGGGTCTTCAGCGCCCTCGGCGGCGCGTCCCCCGCCGGCGGGTCCGAGTGTCCGGCCGGCCTGTCCTGCACGATTGTCACAATTCCGCTCCCGATGGTGATGCCGCTGCCGGCGGTGACGCGCGCGGTCCCGGCGTCGGGTGTGACGACCGCCGCCGGGCAGCCCACAATGACAATGTCGTTACCGCCGACGGAGCCAGGACCGGTGGATGGACGCCTCCCGCGCCGCACGGCTCGACACACCGGCCGAGAAACCTGCCGGCGCCGGTCACGCTATCCACCTACCCGTTTCCAGGACCCGGCCCGATGCCCTGAACTCTAGTGGGAATCCGACACCCGAAACGCGCGCAGAAAGTCCCGTCGCAGAATTCCCACTATCAGGCCAGCCACCTTTGCGCCGGCCGCCACCGCACAGCGGAGGTCACCAGTGCCGGAAACCCGGATGGCCGGGGTAGCCCGTCTGGACCGGCGAGGGGTGTGCACCGCGGTGCACACTATGACCCTGCCCTGTGGCGACCATAGCCGCGAGCCAACGGATCACACGCGCCGCGTCGCGGCGCTCATCTTCGCGGCCGGGACATTGAGTCGGTGCCGCGGGCCCCGGTCCGCTGCGCCAGGCTCTCACCCACGGCGTCCGGTTCGACGAGCAGTATCGTGAGCCTTCGGCCGGTAACGCCACAGACCTCGCCAGCTGGCTGGTCGTGAGGCAGCCGCTTGCCCCACCACCGCACTCATCGGGACCGTTGACAGGATGGGTGCGGACGGACCGATAGGTCCCAGGGTAGGCACAGCCGGGGCAGACCGTCAGCCCCCGCCGGAACCGGCCTCAGCCTGGTCGCACCGCCTGTGCGGGTGCAAGCTGGGCGGCACGAGGCAGATCACCGGTCAGCCGCGGCTGGCCGAGGTCCTGTACCTCGGCCTGCGCGTCGAGGGATTCGACGTCGATGTCGTGCACGGCGGCCTTGACGGCTACTGGCAGGCCCGGGAGGGCGCGCACGATGTCATCGCGCTCGATGTTCCCCGCCACGGAAAGTAGCCGTCGGGGCGCCGTGCGCGACGCTCCGATCGAACGCGGCTCGGTGGCGCTGGACGGCGATCGAGACCCGAGTCGACCGGCTCGCCACGAGTGCCCCGCGGGGACGTTCCCCGCCGATGCCGATCGCCGCAAGACCGACAGTAGATCCGATTTGGACCAGGTTGTCAGGCCGGCTGGCTGACAAGTGCGGCGATCGTGCGGGTGAGCCCGGGGACATCTCCCTGGACGTGGTCGAGATTCCACTGCGCCATCTGTACCGAAGCATCGACAACCATCTTCACACGTTCATACCGACGTGCGGTGAACGCCGCCCATAACCGGTCGTCGACCGCGGTGGAGGTGGTGAGGAGTTCGGCCAGAACCGCGGCGTCCTCCAGGCCGGCGGCGGCGCCCTGCGCGAGCGTCGGCGGGCACACATGCACCGCGTCACCGATCAGCACGACGCGGCCGCGATTCCAGGGTGCGGCCAGCAGGTGGGCTTCGAACCAGGTGTAGTTGAGGTGCTGTGGATCGGTGAAAGCACTGCGTACCTCGTCCCAGGGGCCGTGGTAGGCCCCGAAGAGCTCGAGGAAGTCCGCCAACTGCTCCCGCGGCGTCTGCGCCGTGCGGTCCTGGGCGGGTTCCACCAGGAACCAGTAGGCGCTGGTCGCCGAGGTGGGCGTCACCCCGGCGATATAACAGGGGCCGCCGAAAACAGCCTGGGACGAGGTGACGTCGGCCGGCCGCGGCCCGACCATCCGCCATGCGCCCATACCGAGGGATCGCGTCTCCAGCGGAATCTCCAGCATGCGGCGGGTCCACGAGCGCACCCCGTCGGCGCCGATGACGAGGTCGTAGCGACCCGAAGAACCGGTCGAGAAGCGAACCTCGACGCCGGCCCCGTCCTGCTCGAGAGATTCCGTGGTGGTCGAGTAGCGGATTTTGACGCCCGCCTGCTCGGCCCGGTCCATCAGGATCCGGGCGAGGTCGGGTCGGTACATGCCCATGGACGAGGGCAGGTCGGGGCCGCCGAACGGAATGTCGTCCAGTTCGGCCACGATGGTCGCCCGCGGGTCAGGCGCCCGCACCACGAGTTTCATGGACTCGTATCCCAGGGCCGCGCAGCTCTCGAGGACGCCGAGCTGGCGTAACACGCGCAGCGCGTTGCCCTGCAGGGTGATCCCGGAGCCGACGGCGGTGAGCTCGGGCTTGATCTCGACCAGCTCCACGGCGACCCCGGCCTCGGCCAGCAGAATCGCCACCGCGGCGCCGGACACACCGCCCCCGACGACCAGGACACTGGTGACGGCAGACATATTTGACTCCTTCTTCCGGATCCGGCGAGCTCAGGGCTGGTAGGGGTGCACGGTCTCGTTGGGCTGGAACCGGAACTTGTGCCCCCACATCTCCGGCCGCTTTCCCTTGCGAAAATTGATATTGTTGGGCGAGCGCTTCGCCGACTCGTTGATCGCAAGGCCACCCCAGCCGTATTCGATCATAAATCCGCCCGGGGTGTGCACGTAGTAGGAGATGACCTGGTCCGCGATGTGCCGGCCAAAGGCCATCTGCAGGTCAGGGTTCGCGTCTCCGCCGAGCACGTCGAAGTACGAGTAGCCGACGTCGTCGATGTCGACCGACTCCAGGTAGACATGGTGCAGCCCGACCGAGTTCGGCATCTCGAGGAACGCGACGCTGTGATGGCGGGGGTTGACCCGCAGGAACCACATCTCCCCGAGCGGCTCCATCATGGTGAGGATCTCACTCGGGACGAAGCCCATCGCGTCGATGTAGAAGTCGACGGCCCGGCGTGCGTCGGGCACCACGAACACGACGTGGCCGAGTCCCTGATCCTCGGTGACGAACCCGGCGTGCGGTCGCGGCGGATGCCAGAAGTGGTAGTTCGCCTCCTGGTAGCAGAACAGCTCCAGCGGCTGGCCGAACGGGTCCTCGAACTGAACGAGCTGGTCGACCCCGCGAGCCCGCGCCACCTCCCGTTCGGCGAAGCGGGGCTTCGCGCCCGCCCCCTCCAGGCGGTTCACCGCGGCGTCGAGATCGCGATGGTTGAGCACCTCCCAGCCGGCGAAAAGCATGCGGTGGTCCTCGCCCGGGTGAAACGAAAGCCGGTAGTCGGCGTCGTCGATCTTGAGACGGACCGCGCCGTCCTCGCCATCGGGCCCGAGCATACAACCCAGCACCTCCGGGCCCCAGGTCCGCATTTCCTCGTGCCGGGGCGTCTGGATGCCCACGTACCCCAGCTTCGCGATCATACTTCCCACGGGACCCTCCGCTGTGATGTGCGACCTATGCTGGTTAGGACATTAGGAACGGGACGCGTCAACCGGAAATGCGACTTTGTGATTCCTCTGATTCACCAGGTGCATGTGCCGTCTACAGGTCGAGGACCAGTTGCGGTCCGGCGGCGGTGGACACACACGACACGATCTGCCGACCTTCTTTGCGTTCGAGGTCGGTGAGAACGCGGTCGTGGTGTTCGATGGCGCCGCCGAGGACGCGGACCAGGCAGGCACCGCAGTTGCCGGTGCCGCAGGACACGGGCACCTCGACACCGGCCTGGTGCAGTGCCGAAAGCAGCCGGGTGCCCGGCTCGACCCGGACTCGTTCGCCCTGTCGCGCCAGGACGACCTCGTAGGCGCGCCCGGCGCCAGGGCCGCCGCCGGCCGCGTCGAACTGCTGCCGGTGCAACTCGACTCCGCGCGGCGCCGCCCGCGCCAGCTCGTCAACGAACAGGCCGCTGCCGCACGCATACACCGCCGTGTCGGGCTGGGCGTCGGCGAGCGCGCGCACGGCGGCGCCGCGCCCGGGGCTCGACCGGGATGTCGCGCCGAGACTCTCGACCTCGGCGCGCAGCGCCGTGTACCGCGACGAGCCGTCCACGTGGACCAGCGACCAGGGGTAGACCCGGGCGGCGCGGACCCGGCGGACCATGGGCAGCAGCGGCGCGATCCCGGCACCGGCGGCGAGGAACAGGTAGCGGGCACCGCCGCCGAGGGAGAACAGGTGGCGAGGACCGTGGACCCGCACGCGCTCGCCGGTGCGCAGCATGTCGTGGATGTGGTTCCCCGCGCCGTCGCCCGCCGTCGGGGACCGGGCGACCAGCAGCCGCCAGCGGCGGTCGTCGTCCGGATCGCCCGCCAGGGAGTAGGGCCGCGTCAGACCGGTCGGCAGCACCAGGTCGACGTGGGCCCCCGGCGCCCAGCGGGGCAGGCGTTGTCCGTCCGCGGCCGCGAGGACGAGCTCGACCATCCGGTCGGCGACGGGCCGCAGGGAGGCGACGACCAGCGTGCGGCCGTGATCGACAGGCGTGGCCGTCAGACCACCTCCGGGACGCAGCGGTTGCGGTGCCCGCCGAGGCCGGCGATGGCCGCCTCCATGACGTCGCCCGGTTGCAGCCAGCGCCGCCAGTGGCCGCCGTTGCCGGCCGGGCTGCCCGTGAGCAGCAGGTCCCCGGGCAGCAGCGTGGTGGCGGCCGAGACCGCGGCGATCAGGCTGGGGACGTCGAACAGCATGCTGGCCGGCACATCGTCCTGCATGCGCTCGCCGTTGAGGTCGAAGGTGATCCGAAGCTGGCGGTGGTCGGGGATCTGCTCGGCCGGGACCAGGAAGGGCCCGGTGGGCAGGAAGGTCGGGCGGTTCTTGGCCCGTATCCAGTCGCCGCCGAGCACCCGGTTCTCGGGGGTGAACTGGAGGTCTCGGGCGCTGACGTCGTTGCAGACCGTGTAGCCGGCGACATGGTCCATCGCCCGCTGCGCCGGTACCCGGTGCGCCCGGGCGCCGATCACGACGGCCAGCTCCGTCTCCCAGTCGATCTGCGAGGACTCCGGCGGGAGCAGCACGTCGTGGTCCGGGCCGCAGATGGCGGTGGGCAGGCCGGCGAAGACGAACGGGTTGCCGCGGCGGACCTTCTCGTCCATCACCTGCTCGGCGGCCTGGCGCAGCTCCTCGTCCGACCGCAGATCGTCGGGTTCCCGGCCGGAGACGATTATCTGCGCCACGTGGGACCGGTAGTTCGCGCCGGCCTGGAAGATCTGCCGGGGCTCGACCGGTGCCAGGACCTCCAGGTCGCCGATCGGCAGACCATCGCCCGGGCCGGCCTGTGCGGCCAGCCGGGGCAGGGCCGCCGACACCGTCGCCCAGTCCTCGAGCAGGGCGAGGTAGGTGGCGGGCCCCTTCACCAGGCTGTCGTCGGCAAGGCGCAGGACCCGGTCGCCGACGGCCAGGCCGGTGAACGCCCCCGCGCCGTCATCGAACCGACCAAGTGCATGACCCTCGACTGAACGCGTCATGATGTCCCCTCGTCCCCGGACTGGTGATCAGCTGGGAGTCGGACTTGCCGCAGGGCGGCCCGACCGGCGTACTCGGCCCGCTCGCCCAGCTCGGATTCGATGCGCAGCAGCCGGTTCCACTTCGCGGTGCGTTCCGAGCGCATGGTGGAACCGACCTTGATCTGGCCGGTGCGCCAGCCGACGGCAAGGTCGGCCAGCCAGTCGTCCTCGGTCTCGCCGGAGCGGGCCGACAGGACGGTCGCGTACCCGGTGGCGTGCGCCCGGCGCACGACGGCACGGGCCGTGCTCAGCGTGCCGATCTGGTTGGGCTTGACGAGTACCGCGTTGGCGACCCGCTCGTCGATGCCGCGTTGGAGCCGGTCGGGGTTGGTGACGAACAGGTCGTCGCCGAGCAGCTGGCGACCGGCGAGTCGCTCGGTGGCCGTGCGCCAACCAGCCCAGTCGTCCTCGGCGAGCGGGTCCTCCAGGGAGACGATCGGATAGCTGGCGCACCAGTCGGCCAGCTCGTCGACCAGCCCGTCGGCGCTCAGCTCGCGGGCCTCCGCGGCGAGCACGTAGCGCCCGTCCGCACGCACGAACTGGCTGGCGGCGATGTCGATGGCGATACCGATGTCCGCGCCGGGCCGCAGCCCGGCGCGCTCGATCCCGGCGACGAGGAGATCCAGCGCCGATCGGTTGCTGGGCAGCAGCGGACCGAGGCCGCCCTCGTCGGCGACCAGGGCCACCGGCAGGCCCCGGGCGGTCAGCTCCTCGGCGGTGCCGGCCCGTACCCGGGCCGCCCACTCGATCGCCTCGGCGAACGAGGTCGCTCCCAGCGGGACCGCGAGGAAGTCCTGCACGTCGATCGAGCGGCCCGCGTGCGCGCCACCGGAGATGATGTTGACCATGGGCAGCGGCAGTAACGCGGCGCCACCGTCGTCAGCCACCGCCCTGAACAGCGGCACGCCGCGTTGCCGCGCGCCGGCGACCGCCGCGGCCACCGACACGGACAGGACGGCGTTCGCGCCGAGGCGGCGCAGGTCCGCGGTTGCGTCGAGCTCACGCAGCCGCGCGTCGAGGGCGGCCTGGTCGGCGCCGTCAAGGCCGCGGACGGCGTCGTTGATCTCCCCTGCGACGTGGGCGACCGCCGAGCGGACCCCCTGGCCGCCGTAGCGCCGGCCGCCGTCGCGCAACTCCCGGGCCTCGTGGCGACCGGTCGAGGCGCCGGAGGGCACCGTTGCCGACCCGGTGGCCCCGCCGTCGAGGCGGACCTCGCAGCCGACCGTGGGCCGGCCGCGGGAGTCCAGCGCCTCCCAGGCCAGCAGGCCGGTGATGGTGGTGTCGCTCATGTGAGCCGCTCCCAGGCATCGGTCAGGGTGGGCGGTGGGTCGAGCAGGAGGCCGCGCCCGAGTGAGCGGACCTGCCCGCGACCGACCGCGGTGAGGTAATCGGCGGGGCTCCTGCCGTCGACACGAGCCAGCAGCAGGCAGCCGGTCTGCCGGATGAGCTGGGCCGGATCGAGCGGCACGGCGCCAAGGCACTCGGCGTCGAGGCCGGCGAGGAACGCCCTTGCCGCCGCCGCGTACGCCGGCGCCGCGGTCGGTCGGTGGACCGATTTCAGCAGCAGATGGCCGACCGTCCAGGCCGGATCGAAGGTCGGGTCACCGACGTGCGCGACCTCCCAGTCGATCACCCACACGTCGGTGGCCGCGGAGCCGACCAGCACGTTCTTCGGTGTGTAGTCGCCGTGCACGAGACAGGTCCGGTTCGCCGCCATGATCTCGATCGTCTGGCGGATCGGATCGGCCAGGTCAGGGTGCCTGGCCGCGACCGTGCGGTGAAACGGGTCGACGCGTAACTGAGCGAAGGCCGTGACGTCCCCGAAGGCGTCCGCCACGTCGCCGTCGCCCGCCGTCGCGCGCTGCCAGCGGCCCAGCAGACGGCCAAGCCGTTCGGCCACGGCGACGTCCACCGTGGCGGCGAACAGATCCTGCTTCCAGGATCGCCATGTCTGCGGGGCTCGTTCGATGACCAGGTAGCCGCCGGCCAGGTCGATGACCGCGGGAACCGCCCCGGGCACGAGCCGGCCGGCCAGCCGCAGCGCCCGGCCCTCGGTATCGAGGCGGGCCGGGTCGGCGAGCCATTCCTCGGTGACCCGCAGCCGGCCCAGCGCCCGTTTGACCACCGCGTCGAAACCGGGCGCGCGGACCACGACGACGTCGTTGGACACCCCACCGGCCAGTCCGTGCACCTCGACGTCAAGGGGGGAGGCGAGGAGCCCACGCTCCACCAGATGGCGGGTCAGCGCGGCGGTGTCCAGGATCGCCGGCGCGGTCACCGCGGTTCCAGCGGTGCCCGCAGGGCGGCGCTGCCCAGCACCTCGGGGTTCACGACGCTGTGCGGAACCCGGCCGCGCAGCACGTCGACGACGTTGCCGGCGGCCCTGGTCGCCAGTTCGGCGAGCGAGCCGTCCGAGGAGAAGGCGGTGTGCGGGGTGAGGACGACATCGTCGCGGCGACGCAGCGGATGGTCGACGGGCAGCGGCTCGGGGTCGGTCACGTCCAGCGCGGCGCCCGCGATCGCCCCGGTGTCGAGCGCGTCGAGCAGCGCCACCGTGTCGACGAGGCCACCGCGGGCGGTGTTCACCAGCCACGCCGTCGGCTTCATCGCGGCGAGCTGCCCGGCCCCGATGAGATGACGGGTGTCGTCGGTCAGCGGCACGTGCAGGGACACGATGTCGGCCTCGCCGAGCAGCTCCGCCAACGAGGCCGCACGGCGGATCCCGGGCTCGGCGTCGTTCGAGCGGCTGAACGCCATGACGTCCAGACCGATCGCCCGCGCGCGCGGCACGAGCGCGCGGGCAATCTCGCCCAGGCCCACGAGACCGAGCACTTTACCTCTGAGTCGGACCGACGTTCCTGGTACGGATCGGCCCCAGCCGCCCGCCGCGACGTCCCGGGTCAGCGGGATCAGTCTGCGCGCAAGCGCGAGGACGGCCAGAAGTGCTGAGTCGGCGACCTCTTCGGTGCAGTAGACCGGAACGTTGCTGACCACCATCCCGAGCCGGGTGGCGTGTTCGACGTCGATGTTGTCCACCCCGACGCCGTAGCGGGCAATGGTGCGACATCGCGGCGCCGCGTCCAGTACCTCGGCGGGAACCTTCGCGAAGCAGGTGAGAATGGCGTCGACGTCGGCGGCGAGGGCGCTCAGTTCGGCGACGTCGCCCGTCGGTGCCAGCACGAGCGTCGCTCCGGCGGCGGCCAGCACCGCGCGTTCCACCTCATCCGTGGGCCATGCGATGTCCGTCGCCAGCACCTTCGGCCGCCAGCGCCCAGGCTCGTCGTCGCACTCGCCGTGAAGTGAGTCCATCGCATCGGCTCCTTGTGGTCGCGTGCGCCCAACGTTAGACAGGGCGGCGCCCGGGCGGAAATACAGAATGTGGGTGGCTGCGATTCACGGCCCCGATGACTGCCGTCCGGGCGCCGCCTGCCGCGCCGTCCGGCGCAGTCCCTCGCCGGAGGTGATGGTGCGAGCCAGGACCGGTAGGGCGGGCCTACCTTTGTGTCCGTGAGCTATATCATCAGCGAACGGCAGCCATGATCCGGTTTGCCTTCTGTGGTCGGGAATCGACCAAGGAGCAGCAGGACCCGGAAGCGTCCCGTAGATGGAGCTCGCCAGAGCCCGCGCCCTCATCCAGGGACCCGGGCAGATCGCAACCGAGATCTACCGTGAGCTCGACCTGAAGCTGACCTACGATCATGAATCAGGGATGATCACGGCCGAGGCCGCACTGAGATCATCGTGCGTAGCGTCTGTGTCCGAGGGGGGACTTGAACCCCCACGCCCGATAAAGGGCACTAGCACCTCAAGCTAGCGCGTCTGCCATTCCGCCACCCGGACAGGTGATCGCGGGTGTCTCACCCGCGCACAACGCAGATGTTACACGGTCGGACAGGGCGGTTGTCGCTACCCCCGGCCATCGGAAGATCAAGGCATGTCCGGCGAGTGGAGGGCGGACCGTCCCGCGACGGGGGGTGGTTCGACCCGCCGCACAGAAAGATCCACGCAGGCTCCGATGCAGGCGGGACCGCGCGACCAGGCCGAGAGTGAATCGGCGTCCGCCGCCGGACCGGGGACAGCGATGCACAGACGCGGCCCGAGGCAGGCCCCGGACTGGCCGACCGGCGACAGCCGCTGGCTGCTCCCGGTAGAGGGCGACCCGACAATCTCCTGCGAGCTCCGGGACTGTAGAGCTAACGGCTCCACGCCACCTTCGGTGGTGACGGAACGTGGTCTCTGCTTGGTCTCGACCTCGAAGGTCCGTGGTCGACTGGCTGTGGGTCGACGCGAGGTGTCATATGTGATGCGGATCGTCCGATCAAGCTCCGGGACGCCCGACCTTCGGATTCAGTGGTGGGCCGGGTGGCCCGCGGGTCTGCGTGACGCGGCGGCGGGCGCCAGGAAACGCGCCGTTGTGACACCCCACTGCCGCAGCTGTGCCCCGGATTCGGCGACGTGGAGCCGTGAGCCGGCGATCAGCTCGGCGAGTCTTTCGGCGGTGGAGACCGGATGTCCGGGATCACCGGCCCAGGCGAGAATCAGCACGGGCAGGTCGAGGGAGGTCAGGTCCTGCTCGGCGGGGAGATCGGAGGCGGCGGCGGCCCGCAGGACCGTGGGCAGGAGGTCCTCGCCGACGGCGGGAGCCGACGGGTGGCCGGGCGGAGCAGGCAGGTCGGCGAGGGCCGCGGCGGCGAGGGACCGGGCGGCGAACTCCGCGAGGGCACCATATCCGTGTGTCTGCGCGAGGTCAGCCGCGAGCCGGTACAGCTCCGCCTGAGCCGCCCGGGAGGCCCAGGCGGTGGGCGGCGCGGTCAGTACCAGTCGATCGAAGCGACCCGGTTCCCGCACGGCGGCGTGCAACAGGGTGGCGGTGCCCAGCGAACAGCCGATCCCACTGACCGGCTCCGGGCCGACAACCTGGTCCAGCAGGGCGAGGAGATCATCGGCGAGCTGTGGCCAGGTGTACGACGAGGGAGTCGACGTGCCCGTCGACTCACCGTGGCCGCGCGCGTCGTAGCGCACCAGCCGTCGTCCGGCGGCGACCACCGGTGCCCAGTCGAACATCCCCGACGCCCGCTCGGTGGCCCGGCTCTGCAGGAGTCCGTGGCCGTGGACCACCGCGGGGCCCGAACCCTCGTCGCTGTACGCGAGCCGCGCTCCGCGAACGTGCACCGTCGCGTTCACCGGGGGCGTGCCGGCACGCGCGGTCCGCGCCGTGCTGTCGGTCTCGTTCATCGCATCATCCGAGGCGCTCGAAGGAGGTCGTCAGACCGGGCAGACACCACCCCGGTGGTCACTACCCGGGGTCACTGCCCGGGGTCACTACCCGGGGTCACTGCCCGGTGTCACTGTAGGGGTCCCGGTGACGGCGGGCGAGAGGATCATGTCGCCAGCGGCAGGGTCACGTGGATCGGGTCAGTACAGTCCCTCCGGCGACGATTGGGCGATCTGCAACGGATGGACGTTGGCCACGCCGTCACAGGGCCAGCCCTCGCCGGTGTCGTAGCGAACGGCCTGGTCCCGTTCCAGCACGTTCGGCAGGAACAGGTCGTCGTGCAGGACGGTGAGGCGCACCTGGCCACCCTCGCCGTAGCCGACCGTTCGCCGCCAGTCGGCCTTGTCCACCACCGCCATCGTGACCTGCGGATAGTTGGGCACGTAGGGCAGCAGATCGCCGTCGCGCTCGGCGGGAAGGCTGGCGGCGTTGCCGAAGGTGTTGCCGTAGCTGACCCCGCACGGACCGCCGCGCAGGACCGCGACGAACTCGCGGTACATGTCCCCGCTGAGCTGGGTGCCGCTGAGCCGGGCCCCGGCGAGACGGCCCGCGAGGTCGGGGTGGCGCCGGCTCAGCGCCGCGAACAGCGCCGGGGTGGTGTTCAGGTAGTCGACCGGTTGGGTGGCGAGGATGGTACTGATCTGTTCGAGGAGGTGGTCGGTGTAGTCGGCCGCGTCCTTCAGTCGTCCCGCGCGGATCAACCGTTTGACCCAGCGGGGATCCATGTCGATGCCGTAGACCAGCGAGGCGTACAGCTCGGAGATCTCCCAGGCGCCGTTGCCGATCAGGTGGGGGCCGGTCGGGGTGGCGTGCAGCCAGCGGCGCTCGGGCTCGAATCCCTCGGTCACGAACGACCAGCGCCGCCATACTCCCCGGTGCAGGATCATCTGTTCGGTGTAGTACACCCGGCACGGGCTGCCGGTCGTGCCGCCGGACTCCCAGATCCGCCCGGTCAGCGGCCTGGGCACGGACCGGGGCACCAACGCGGTCGGATCCGTCTCGCGCAGGACGTCGAGGGGGAACGGCCCGAAGCTGGTGAGTTCGTCGTAGCGGGTGATGTCGCGCGGGTCGAACGGCAGGTCGGCGGCGCGGGCGAGCCAGTAGGGACTGCCTCCCTCAGGGTCGAAGTGGCGCCGCACGACCCGTGCCGTCCAGGCGTCGAGGTCCTCGGCCAGCCACTGCTCGGTCAGCGCCGCGTACCGTGCCCGCGCCGCCGACCCCAGCGTCGCGGGCATGTCAGGCTCCCTGTGGGAGCGCGAGGTCGATGCCGAGGTCGTAGATGGCGGTGCTCAGATCCGCGAGGTGTTCCGGCTTCTCCACATGCACGACCGGGAACGGAAAGGCGATGACGCCTTCGGGCACGGCCGGGCCGACCACCACGCCGAGCCGGGTGCCACTGAGCGCGAGGCCCGAGATCAGGTGGACCATGCTGATCGGGGTGACGGCGTTGCGCAGGAACAGGTCGCGCACCTGGTCGCCGGTGGTCAGTGCTTTCTCCTCCAGGCAGGACGCCAGCGGGATCGTGGGCGCGCGGAACTCGACCGCCTCGATGTACGGCGCCAGGTAGTCGTTGGCCGCCTGCCGCAGCGGGCTGTGCACCGCCGTCGTCACACCGGGCAGGACCACCACCGTCCCGAGTGGAACCTGCGCGGACAGCGCCTCCAGGGCGTCCCGGTAGCCGGCGAGCATCAGCATGGCCTTCGTGCCGTCGAAGGCGGTACCGAAGTCGCCGGCGAGATGGACACCGGGTCGGGCCGGTTCGTGGTAGGTCCCGGTGTCCTCCCCGATCGGCACGAAGGCCAGCGCGAGGCCCTGGGCGGGGGCGTCCGGTGCCGGGGGCGGCGTGTTCCGGGACTGCCACAGCAGGCCGAAGAACGCCTCCCGGTCGATCGAACCCGCCAGGCAGCTGCTGCTCATCGCGCCGAGGCTCAGTCCGCCCACCGCGCCGGGGCGTATGCCCTGCTCCGCGAGGATGTCGTGGATGCCCAGGGCGAGCGCCGCCTGACGGATGGCGCCGATCGACTGACGGGCCTCCTGCTCCTCGGGCAGCTCCTCGGTGCGGATCTGCGCCGGCGTCAGACCGGTCCATCCGCTGATGTCCGCGTAGAGCGCACGCATCACCTCGAAGGCGTCGTACAGCTCGGATCCGGCACCCGGATCGTGGCTGATTCCGCCGCCGAGAATGTAACCGATGCTCATCTCAGAATCCTTTCATTCGGCGCCACCCGGGGCGGCGTCAACGACAGAGCTGTGCTTATTTCCGGCCACCGCTGACCGGGCCGGCAAGGGCAGCCAGGTTTTCCGCGATGGCCGCCGTCACGCCGTCCAGTTCGTCGACCAGATAGAAATGGCCGCCGGAGAAGACGTGCGCCTCGAAGGCGCCGGTGGTGTGGTCGGCCCAGGCGCGCAGGTCCGCGACCGAGGCGTGGGGGTCGTCGTCCCCGCCGAAGGCGACGACGGGACAGGTCAATGGGGGGCCGGGAACGTGGCGGTGACGCTCGACGGCCCGGTAGTCGCCGCGCACGACGGGCAGGATCATCTGCTGGATCTCCTCGTCGCCGAGAATCCTCGGGTCCGTTCCGGCGAGTTCGCGCAGCGCGCGCAGGATGTCGGCGTCGGTTCCCTGGTGGACCAGCTCGATCCGGGGCACCGAGGGGGCCCGGCGGCCGGAGACGAACAGGGCGGCCGGACCGGGCCGGCCGGCCCGCCGGAGCCTGCGGGCCACCTCGAAGGCCACGACCGCGCCCATGCTGTGGCCGAAGAACGCCAGCGGCGGGCCGGCGGCGGATCCAAGCAGCCCGGCCAGCTGGTCGGCGACGTCGTCGATGCTCTCGAAGGGCGGCTCCGACCGCCGGTCCTGGCGGCCCGGATACTGCACCGCCCACAGGTCGGCGACGGATTCCAGGGCCCGCGCGAAAGGCTGGTAGAAAGTCGCCGATCCACCGGCGTGTGGAAAGCAGACCAGGCGGATCCCGGTGTTCCGCGCGGCGGCGACCCGCCGGAACCACAGGCTTTCGAGGACAGCGAGGTCGGTCATGGTCGGCCTTTCTTCGTCGTCGGAGGATGGCCGTCGACACCGTTCACAAGCGCTCGGCCCGGATGTGTCCCGCCTGCTCGCCGAGGGTGTCCTGGAGCCAGTCCCGGACGACGCCGGAGGTGACCTCCGCGTGCTGCTCGCCGATGGTGAAGTGGTTTCCCGGCACGTCGAGGACGGTGTGGGCGCTCGGCCAGGAGGAACGCCAGTCCGTGGCCAGGTCCTCGGGTGCGACATCGACCAGCGGTTCGGAGGCCCGTACCAGCAGGACGGGCGTCGACATCGGCTCCGGTGCCCAGTCCGCGAACAGGTCGCAGTACCAGCCCATGGCCGTCAGTCGGGTGTCGTTCATCGCGACGAACGCCCCCTCCCGCTCGAACATCCCGCCGACCAGCACGTCCTGGAACTGGGCGATGGCCTGGTCGCTGGCCAGGTAGGTGTCGAGCAGGACGACGGCCGCCGGGTCGAGTCCCCGGCGCTCCAGTGCCCGCGCCGCGGCGACCGCGAGCAGGCCACCGGACGATGCACCCAGCAGGACGGGCGGTACCCCGCCGCCGTGGACGGCGACGGTCTCGGCCAGCAGGTCGATCAGGGCGTCGACACTGGTCGGGAGCGGCTCGGTGTCCTCGAAGCCGGTGTCCTCGAAGCCGGTGTCCTCGAAGCCGGGCAGCGCCACCACGGACACGTCCCGTTCGCCGCGGAAGAACGACGCGAACCGCAGGAACTGGTGGACGCCACCGAGCGCGACGAACGACGAGAAACAGATGACCGGCGGGTGGGCGGGCCCTCGGGCGATGCGGACCGGTTCGGGAATCCGGGCGAGATCGTCGACGCCGGTGAACATCGGCCGCAGCAGCGCCGCGTCCCGCAGGAGGTCCAACCCGATCTTGATCTTGCCGGCGGCGGTGGCCCGGCGAAACAGCGCGGTGGCCGGTTCGGCACTCGCCTGCGCCGCCGGAGCGGACGATCCGGGGAATCCGGGGGCGATGGGGTCCGGCGACGGCGCGTTCCCCCCGGCGGTCTGCCCGTCGTCCATGGTGACCTCGACCAGCTCGGCGGACAGGTACCGGGCGAGATCGACGGGGGTCGGATGGTCGAAGACGACGGTGGGCCGCAGCCGCAGCCCGGTCGCGTCGGCCAGCCGGTTGCGCAGGCCGATGCCGGTCAGCGAGTCGAATCCCAGCTCCAGGAAACTGCGGTGCGCCGTCACCGCGGCGGTGCTGGCATGCCCGAGCACCGCCGCCACGTCGGTGCGGACCAGCTCGACCAGCGTCGCCTCCCGGTCGGGCTCGGCGAGCCCGACGAGCCGGCGCGCGAACGCACCACGCTCGACGGCGGCGTCGACGACTCGGCGGGTGGGGCCCCGGCGAGTGAGGCCAGGGCCGTCGACGAGGCCGCGCAGCAGCGGTGGCACAGTGCCTGTTCCAGCAGTGCCTGTTCCAGCAGTGCCTGTTCCAGCGGCCCGCTCCCCTGTCGTCGATCGGCCGGACCGTGCGCGCAGGGCCACGGGGGTCAGCTGGATCGGCACGGCCACCGGCACGGCGGTCGCCAGGGCGGCGTCGAACAGGGCCAGCCCCTGCTCGCTCGACAGTGGTCGCGACCCGCCGGCCGACATCCGGGCCAGGTCGGCGGCGCCCAGGTGGGCGGTCAGCGCACTGCGCTGCTCCCACATTCCCCAGGCCAGTGACGTCGCCGGCTGGCCCGCCGCCCGGCGTTGGAGCGCCAGGGCGTCGAGGACGGCGTTGGCCGCGGCGTAGTTGCCCTGCCCAGCGCTGCCGAACACCCCCGCCGCCGACGAGTACAGCACGAAGGCGGTCAGGTCGGCGTCGCGGGTCAGCTCGTGCAGGTGCCAGGCGGCGTCCGCCTTCGGTCGCAGCACCGCGTCGATACGCGCCGGGGTCAGCGCGGCGATGATCCCGTCGTCGACCGCACCGGCCGTGTGCACCACGCCGGTGAGCGGAAACTCGGCCGGGACGGATGCCAGTGCGCCGGCGAGCGCGTCCCGGTCGGCGACGTCGCAGGCGGTGAGGGTGGCGTCGACCCCGAGGGCGGCGAGCCGCGCGAGCAACTCCGCCGCGCCGGCCGCCTGGGCACCCTGCCGGCTGAGCAGCAGCAGTCGCCGCACCCCGTGGGCGGTGGCGAGGTGGTGGGCGATCAGCCGACCGAGCGTGCCGGTGGCTCCGGTGACCAGCACCGTTCCGTGCGTCGCCCAGACCGGCGCGCCGCCCGCGATCCCGTCCTCCGCCACGCCGTCGTCCGCGGTCTCCTCTCCCGTGGTCCCGTCCCCCGTCACGTCGGGCGGGGTGGTGAGCCGGACCAGCCGTTCGGCGCGGACCATCCCGGCATGCACCGCGAGCCGCGGTTCGTCGGTCCTCAGCGCCGCCGGGAGGACCGCGTACGACTCGACGTGATCGTCCAGGTCGACCAGCACGAAGCGGTCCGGATGCTCCGACTGGGCCGAGCGGACCAGACCGCAGACCGCGGCGGCCGCGAGGTCCCGCTCGGGCCGCCCCGACGCCCCGGGGCGGCCGTCCGCGGCGACCAGGTCCCGGGTCACGAACACCAGCCGGCTGGATGAGAACCGCGCGTCGGCCAGCCACTGCTGGACGAGCGCCAGCGCGGCGGCGGTGGCTGCCCGTACGGCACCCG
Organism: Frankia sp. AgKG'84/4; assembly: GCF_023242965.2. Lineage (GTDB taxonomy): Bacteria > Actinomycetota > Actinomycetes > Frankiales > Frankiaceae > Frankia. The sequence goes on along the minus strand of NZ_JALKFU020000021.1, from coordinate 286 downwards.
GAACATCCGTACCCGGGTCCCCGTCGGGGACAAGAGTGAACACCAGATCCGGGCCGGGAACGCCCGGTGCCGTCACGTCGGCGAGCTCCTCTGCCAGTCGGGCCGGCGTGCCGGTGGCGACGAGCCCGGCGAGGAGACCCTCGACGAGGCCGTCCCGCGCGGGCCCGAGCACCGCGGTGGTCGGTGGGCCGGATCCAGCCCGAACCGCGAGATCCACCGTCACCGGTGCCCACCAGGTCCGGAACAGGCAGTCGCTCCTGGCGAATCGGCTGGCGCGGGCGTCGCC
>NZ_JALKFU020000219.1 GCF_023242965.2 Frankia sp. AgKG'84/4 | reverse complement strand
CGGGAGTTCGCCGGTTGCCCGTTTCGGTTGCCCCCGTCTGGCCTACGTTGGCCATCCCCCTGCGATCGGATGATAGATGCGGCTAAGTGCCTGAGCGGGTCCCTAGCAGTCCGATCGGTTGCAGGTCGACCCTTGTTGTGATAATTTAGACATAAGTATCAGCTACGTCTTAGTTGCGATTGGACGATGGCAAGGACGTGCCACCCCGTGTGGCGCGCTCGGTCGCGCAGAAGTGCCGTCTGCGGCGAGTGCAATCGGGGTTGAGCGGATTGAGCAAATCTGGTGCGCGGTAATCATCTGTACGCGGAATGGTTATCCCCGGTAGCGGCGAGTACTTGGTTGGCGGCTTGCCGTCAACAGTGGCGTTGGAGTGGTCCGCTGATCTGTCAAGGCGTGCTGGTCGAGCTCGCGGGCGAAGGGGCGGGGATCGCGGTCGGGTCGCTTGCTGTCGGCGTCGCGTCCGGGGATGGCCGCGCTGGTGGGACCGTCGCGGGCACGTCGGTGGTGCGTGGGCGGCGTTCCGGGGCGGTGAGGGTGGCGAAGGCGACGGCCGCGGTGGCCAGGATGGCCGCGGTGGCGGGGACGCCGGCGCCGCCGCCGAGGTCCAGGGCCACGCCGCCGATCGCGGCGCCCAGCGCCGCGCCGAGGTAGATCGCCGAGCCGTTGAGGCCGAGGGCGACGGTGGAGACGTCCGGGGCGACGACGAACAAGCGGTGCTGCTGCGGTGTGATCGAGAAACCCTGGCACACCCCGATCAGCAGGATGACGGCCAGCGCCGCGCCGTACCACTCGCGCGCGGCGACCAGAACCGCGAGCAGCCCGGCGAGCGCAGCCATCCCGGCGGTCAGCACCGGCAACGCGCCGCGGCCGTCGACCAGGCGCCCCACCAGCCGGTTGCCGATCACGCTGCCGAGCCCGAACGCGAGCAGGATGATCACCAGTCGGGTGTTCGTCCCGTCGGTGCCGGCCATGCCCAGCGTCGAGGGCAGGTAGGAGATCAGCAGGAACGGCGGCACGACCACGGCGACCGTCGCGATCAGCACCATCAGCACCGATGGCCGCGTCAGCACGCCGAGGCGGGTACGCATGCTCGTCGGCGGGACGTGCGCCCGCGGCAGCTTGGGTACGGTGACGGCGGTGAGCGCCGCCAGCCCCGCGATGATCCACAGCACCGCCCGCCAGCCGATCCACTGCCCGACGAGCACGCCGAACGGCACCCCCAGCACAGTCGACAGCGACGTCCCCGCCGTGACGGCGGCGAGCGCTCGCCCGCGTCGCGCTGGGCTGACGAGCGTCCCGGCCATGACGTAGGCGTTGGACTGGAACGCGGCGGCCCCGATGGCGGCGAACGCCCGGCCGGCGGCCATCACGCCGTACGAAGGGGCGAGTGCCTGCGCGGCCATTCCGATCAGGAACAGCGCGAGCCCGCCGCCGAGCAGTACCCGCCGGTCCCAACGGCCGGTGAGGGTGGCGATGACCGGCGACCCGACCGCGTAGGTGAGGGCGAAGATCGTGGTGAGCTGACCGGCGGTGGACACGCTCACGGACAGGTCGTCGGAGATGGCGGGAAGCAGACCGGCGAGGACGAAACCGTCGACACCGAGCGTGAACGTGCCCGCGGCCAGCACCCCGAGTTGCCAACCCCGCAGCTCGCCGGCCGCCCGTTGTGCATCATTCGATGCTTGTCGAATCGTCACAGCGGCGAGGCTAGGGATAGGTTCGATGGATGTCAAAGTATTGCGTCGGGCGCGCTGGCCGGGGTGCGGCCCGGCGCGGCTGCTGACCCGGGCGGCCCGCGATGCCCCGGCAGCTTCCCCAGCCGAGCCGTGACTCGATCAACCTGGTCACGCTCCTCGGCGCGCTCGCCGATCCCGTCCGGCTCACGCTGATGCGCGAGATGTACGCCCGCGGCGGCCCGGCCGACTGCGCCGAGGTCGCCGGCGGCGTCGAGGTGACCCCCCCGACGGTCTCCCACCACTACCGCGTCCTGCGCGAGGCCGGCCTGACCACGACCACCGTCGAAGGCCGCCGCCGCGTCGTCACCATCCGGCACGACGACCTGGAGGCCCGCTTCCCCGGCCTCCTCGCCGCGATCCTCACCCCGAAGCTCGCCGAGTGGGTGCCGTCCGGCTGAGGCCCGCGTCCCCGCTGCCGGAGCGGCCCGCACGTCTCAGCAGGGCCGCGATCATTTCTGGACTTCGGTCGACCGCGATCACCAGCCGGCGTGCGTTCCCTTGAGGCGCCGCGCGCCGGCCGCGGAGATCGGCTCCGGGGGACGCCTCGCCAGCTCGCGCGGATCCATCCTCATGCTTCCGCGAGCCATCTCCAACTTTGGAAAGGGGAGCTACGACCGCAGTTGCTACGATCCTGCGGTATCCGTCGGCAGCCATCCACACCCACCGATGCAAAACGCGCAACCGCCCGCGCTAACCCCCAGCTCACAAAGGGTCGCCCCGCCCGCGCGGGGATCATCCAGGTGTAGGCCGGATATGGTGAGGCCCTCGCATGTCCGCCCCGCCCGCGCGGGGATCATCCCGGGCCGGGCAGATACGGCCCGGGATACGTCACGTCCGCCCCGCGCGTGCGGGGGTCATCCCCTACTGGGCTCAGGGCGGGCATGTCGGCGCCCGTCCGCCCCGCAGCGCGAAGATTTTCCGATGCGGCGCGGCAGTTCGACGAAGGGCGAAAGGCCTGTCCACGCGTGTGAGGATCACGCTTGCGGTTCGCTGCCTGGCTGACATAGAATTACTATCTGGGTGGCTGAGGCATCGTATTGATGGCCTCCCGGAGGAGTATCTTTTCGAATTCCTGGGCATCATCCTTATCGGGGCGATAGGTCGCCATTCGTCGTTGGGTTGTGCGGTACCAGTCGTCGAGGGCGGGCAGGTCGTCCGGACGCAGCCTTCCCTTGGCTATACCGTGTTCGATGAGTAGGTCGAATTCCCGACGGAGTAGGTCTGGCTTTGGGCGCTGTGGATTTGTCCAATCGTCGGCGGGTATCGATCGGACACGATCTGCGTTGTCGTTCCAGGCCAGATTCAGAGTCATGTCGACGGTGAAGTCGGCTGGAAGGTCGCACGGCCAGAGCTCGCGGACCGCTGCTCGTTGTCCTGACCAGGGCGTAGTGCCGAACTTGGGTAGCATCTCGGGGAACAGTCGTCCGGCGAGTGGCCCGAAGAATCCATAGAGCCACATCTGCGGGTAGAGGGGGCGCCAGTAGAGATCGGCGATGGTCGCGTCGACGATTCCGGCGAGTATCGGACGGAGGAGGGTGGCCGCGATCGGCTCAGGCCCGAAATAGCGGAAGTCGCCGTCCACGGTTGCAATAATGGCGCCGGTTGCTTTAGAAAGCGCGGCTGTGATGGCATTCCCCTTTCCGGCCGTCGTCTCCGTCACATGGGCGCCAGCGGTCTGAGCAAGGCGGGCGGTGTCGTCGCTGCAGGCACTAGCAGCGACGATCACCTCGCCTTCGACGCCAAGGATCTCGATGGCACGATAAGCCTCGCAGACGACTTCGACGATGCTCGCGGCCTCGTTGTGAGCAGGAATGCAGATGCTGACAGGCCCGGCGCGTTCGGTCAGTGAACGGTGTCCGACGAGAGTCAGGCCGAGGGCCGGGTCGATGGACGGTTCGTCAGCCAAGGAAGGCTCCCTGCCACAGCGGGTTACGGTCTCGGTGGGGGCCGATGATGAGTTCCTCATGTGGATCGAGTGGAATCAACCGTGGATCGTTCCAGGTCGTCTGGATAAACTCTGGTGGTGATGTGTCCGTCCAGAGCCCGTCCTCCACCATGAGATCAGTCGGTGTGCCTGCTCGGCTGAGGATCAGTAGGCGGACGGTGTACTCACAGCCATCGGGAAGTGAACCTCCGGCGCTGCCGTCGGCGCCGATGGCGGCCAGCTGACGACGGACTCGGGCGATCCACGCCGCATGATCTGCCTGGGCAGTGGCGTACCTGTCAGGGGCGCCGCCCAAGTCGCTGGGCGGGTCGTAGAGCAGAATCCGCCGGAACCTGAACCCACCGAGTTCCTTTAGCGCCCGGCGGAAAAGCACGAGATCGATGTCGTCGCGGACCTGCTGGTGGGCTTGCTCGGTGAACCACCGGGGAGACGTCTGCACCAGCCATACAGTTGCCGCGCTTGCCACCGCAGGCAAGCCGCGGCGCCACGGATCGACGGATGGAGGCGGCGGCTCGGCGCTCATCGCAGCACCGACTCGACGATGCCGTGCAGCTCGCGACGTTGCGCGGCCGGGTCACCCAGGCGTTCGGCCTCCCGAGGCGCCCAGGTGAGCATGACCGGATCGGCTGGTCCTTCGGTGGTCAGCGCGAAGCGGGCGAGCTGTAGCGCGCCGGCGACCAAAGGTTCCGGCAGGCGCCCGATGAGCTCCTCGGCGTGATGAGGCCGGTGCATCTGGAGCCCGCACAGCGCGGCGAGCACCGCGGCGGCGGGGCGGGCGTGAGGTCCGTAGAGGTCTAGGGCGCTGGCCTGACCGGCGATCTTAATCGCGCTGTGCACCATGTGCCACAGCGAGAGCCGGCTCGGAAACTGCGACAGGGCGGTGGACAGCCAGTCCAGTGCGCTGTCCGGGTCGGGCAGGCAGTCGTACGTCGCGAACATGGTTATCTGTGACCGCAGGTAGCGACGGTCGGCGGAGTACGCCGGGTCCTGCTCGAAGCCGGCCGGGGGAGTGAAGCGGGCGTTCCGCAGACCGGCGATGACTGTGGTGCACAATTCCAGCGCGATGTTCGGCAGGCCGCCGCACGCGGCTACGGCGGCGGACGCACGCCTGTCACCGGCGCGGTGCGGTCGGGAGCCGTCGACACCAATGCGCCGCTCGATCTCGGTGAAAATGCAGTCGTCGTTCCAATAGTTCCCGTAGAACTTCTCACCAGTGATGACCTCGGCGAGTACATACAGTCCGCTACCCACCCAGGAGCCGCCAAACTCGCACATCGACCACAGCCAAACGAGCACGGCCGTCGGGTCGCTTAAGCCGTAGGGCCAGGGGTCGTCGGGCTGGCGGAAGAAGCCGGGCGCATCCGGATCGACGAACTGCACGATCCGCAGGCGGCCGTAGGCGACGGAGGAGATCACCTGGCGTGCGCTGACGTCGTCAGGGCGATCCTGAAGTCGCTCGTGCGCGGCCTGCTGAAGCCAGCCGATCACCCGGCAGACCTGGCCGAGTGTTACGGCGGCTTCGACCTCGCTGACGCGTTCGCCGGGTGCCGCGGCGGCGCCGGTCAACTCGGTGAGCCGGTAGCTGGAGTGCAGGGCTCCGTCAATGAGATGGGGCAGCGCGACTCTGGCCGCGTCACCGGTCAGGTCGTGGTACAGGACGGCTCGCCCCACCCGCTCGATGAAAAAGGTGAGCAGGGCGAGACGCCAGCGGACCACCTCGGCGTGCCGGTCGTCGCGCGCATGGTTCGACACCTCGGTCATGCGCCGACCGAGGGCCGCCACGTCCGCGCCATCGATCGCCGTCTCCACTGCGGCGAGTAGTCCCATCAGCGCGTGCGCCCGGTCGACCCGCACCGGCCGGCCTGTGCGGGAGGCGCGGCGCAACTCCTCCGTCGCCAGTCGTCCGAGAAAATTCTGCCGTCCTTCGCCGGCGAGCACGCGTAAAAGTGACTGAAGAGAATCGATGCCCAGAAATAGTTGCGCGACGACAAGTCCCACACCGAGGTCGGCGAGGAACCCGCCCCGACCGGTGATATCCGCAGCGGCGGGTATAATTACCGACAGTGTGCCCGCCGTCAGCCAGATGACAAGACCGGTCTCCTCCACCAGATCCAGGAATGACGGCCAGACCGTCTCCGGGTCCGCACTCACGGCGAAGACGATGGTCTGGGCGGTCAGGAGTGCGGTGAACAGGCCGAGCCCCAGCTGCCACAGCACGCCGGCCTTGGCGGCGGACACTGATTCCTCTGCGGCCCACAACCCAAAGGCGCCCACCGGGGCGGCAAGCACCGCGAGGCTTCGAAACGCCAGCTTGCGAGGCGTCGGCGCGGTCCCTCGCCGCCAGGGTGACCCGACCATCAAGGTCGAGCATCCCACAAGTGGTACTCCTTGGGAGGGGTAATTCGCCTCCCAAGGCACAAGGTTTACCCAATGCCCGTCTGTCTGTGACGGAGGGTCTGACGACGCCGACCAAGGGTCTCCGGGGGTGCCATTCCGAAATTTTGCAAATGATCGGGCGCCCCTGGATCGCGTTACCCCCGCATCGTGCGGGGAATATATCAAATTTTTTGACTACCCAGAACCCCGCATGGGTGATGCACGCAGGTGTGGGCTTCCGCGCGCATTACAATACTCGCATAAAACCGCTATCTAAACTGCCGAGCTAAAGCCATCAAGCTGTATCTTGCGACTTCACGGCTTTGCGGCGCGGCGTCATGTAGCCGGCGCCGGGTGGTCGTAATCTGCGAACGTTAAGTACGACGTTCTTAGGTTTGATCAACGTGGAAGGGGCGGTTGCCTGCGCGCCGCCATGGCGAAGCCCGTCGCGGAAAGAGGCCATGGTGCCCGCCCACCAGTACCGCCGGCCACAGCGCCTGCCCACGGGACCAGCCATGCTGCTTCTCCAGCAACGACACCATGGCTGCGGCCGAGACAAGCGAATGTGGTGCCGTCCGCCGGCCCGGCAAGTTCTCCGGCAGGTCCGTGAAATTCAGCCGGGTGATCGCGGCGCGCGCCGCGTTGTCCGCCTGGAACGCCGGCGATGCCTTGCCCAGATCGTGTAGGGCCGCCAGCCAGCACAGCAGCAGGCGGCCATCCTCCTCCCCGCCGGGGAACAGGTCGCCCACGGCCCGCCTGAAGGACGGTGCCAACCCGAGTCGCCACAGCCAGTCGGCCACCGCCGCGGCATCCGTGACATGCGCCCACAGTGGGTGCCAGTTGCGCCGCGATCCCGTCTTCGCCCATAACGCAGCGAGACGGCCCCACTCCATCCTGGTTGCTACCATGCCGCTGTATTTACCAGCGACCACCGACAGTTCCGCGCACCCCCCAGCCCACCACCAGAGAAGGGCCAACCACACCCGAAAATGCGCAGCTCACAGAGGGTCCGCCCCGCACGCGCGGGGATCATCCGAAATGACCCCCACTGCCCACGACAACCAGATGTCCGCCCCGCACGCGGGGGGATCATCGTCCGTGACTGAGGATCTCCCGGAGTCGGTGAGCGCGTATTTCGGTGGCGAGGCGGGCGCGGTCCCGGGCGACCGTGTTCTCCTGGGGCCGCCCTCTGGCGCGCGTCTCGCCCCGCTTTGCGGTCACTGCTTGCCTCCGTTGCCCTGGCGGAGCGTGATCCGGTTGAAGATTACCTTGGGTGATCGTCCGGGTCGGGGGATGTGTCGGTGAGGTCGGACTGGTGGCGGCCGGCTATGTACCAGGTGCCGGCGACGATGGCGATCGAGAACGTGAGCAGGACCGCGCCGAGGATGACCAGGAGCAGCGCGCGGTCGTGGAAGGACATGTCGCCGGTGAGGGTCACCTGGATGGAGCCGACGGAGACGGCGATGGCCGCGGTGAAGACGCTGACGAGCTCGATGGCCCGCACCGTCGAGGTCTGCAGCAGGCGCCGCACGTCGCGGTTGGCCGCGTCCTGTTCGCGCCAGCGGGCGAGTTGGCCATCGGCGAGCTCGGCGAGGCGCCGCTCGTTATCGATCATGGTGCGTTCGAGGCGGTACTGCTCCTGGAGAGTGCCGAAGCTGATCCTTGAGCCGATCGCGGGGAGCAGGCGCAGCGCGGCGATGATGGACGCCTTCGCGTCGGCGTAGTCGCCGCACAGCCGCTGTCCGTGGGCGAGCCGGTACCGGAACAGATGGTCGTTCGGGTGGTCCATGACGGCCAGCGCGGCGCGGTCGCGCAGCAGTTCGCCCTGCCCGGGGAACTCCTCGGCCTCGACGAGAGCGTGCAGGCAGACGTCGAGGACGGCACGGGTGCGGGG
>NZ_JALKFU020000218.1 GCF_023242965.2 Frankia sp. AgKG'84/4 | reverse complement strand
GGGCGCCGCCGCGGCGCTGGCGAACCTGCCGCACGGCGTGCGCACCGCCGCCTATCACGGCATCGTCACCATCGTCATGGCGCTGGCGACCGGCGTGCTCCTGATCGCCGCTGGCTGGCGGATGGCACGGTGGCGACGGCCGTTCGACGGGCTGGACCCCACCTGAACCACCGGCGGGCGGCGACGCTTCAGGGGGACGACGCCTCAGGGGGACGACGCCTCAGGGGGACGACGGGTCGGCGGGGTCGGCGTGCGGCTGGGCGGTGGCGGCGCGGCGCACGCGGATGATCGCGGAGGCGTCGAGCTGGCCCTCGCCACGGGCCTGGGCGGTGGCGAAATCGCGTTCGGCGAGGTCCGCGAGCGGCACCGGGATGCCGCGCCGGGCCGCCTCGGCAACGCAGATCCGCAGGTCCTTGTGCATCCAGTCGACGGCGAAACCGAAGTCGAACTCGTCGCGGATCATCGTTTCGGCACGGTTGTGCAGATACCAGGAGCTGCCGGCGCCGCCGCTGACCGCGGGGATCACCAGGTCGGGGTCGAGGCCGGCGGCGACGGCGAAGTTCAGCGCCTCCGCGGCACCCTCGATCGCCGCGGCGACGAGGATCTGGTTGACCATCTTGGTGAGCTGACCGCTGCCGACCGGCCCGATCCGCGTGATCGTCGCACCGTAGCTGGCCAGCACCGGGCGGACCCGAGCGAGGACGTCCGGATCGGCGCCGCACATGATGCTGAGCTTCCCCGCCTCGGCACCGGCCTGCCCGCCGGACACCGGCGCGTCGATGAACCCGACGCCACGCTTCGCCGCCTCGGCGGCGATCTCGGTGGCCAGCTCGGCGGACGTCGTCGTGTGGTCGACGATCGTCGCGCCCGGTGCCAGCGCGCCCAGCACACCGTCCGGCCCGGTGACGACGGCGCGGACGTCGTCGTCCGCGCCCACGCACAGGCACACCACGTCGGCGCCCGCCGCCGCTGCCGCCGGGGTCGCCCCCACCGCACCCTGGTGCTGCTCGGACCACCGCTTCGCCGTGGCCGGCGTGCGGTTGAAGACCGCAGCCTCGAACCCCGCCGCCGCGATGTGGCCGGCCATCGGAAAGCCCATGTTCCCGAGACCGATGAAGGCAACCCGCATCAGCGCGCACTCCCGTTCCCTGAATGTTGCCGTTCCCGGACAAGCCTGAGCTACTGCCAGTATCCGGACCGGGGACTCCGAGGGAGGAGTCAGCCTCGCAGGAGGGTGACGGCGCGGCCGGCAGGGCTCGTGACGGTGGTGGTGACGGTTCTCTCCGCGATGGGTGGGGCCTCGGGGCGGGTGTCGAAGATGACGAGGATGCCGTGGTCGAGGCCGAGCCGGTCGAGGTAGCCGTCGAGCTGCGCCAGGCCGCGGCGAAGTGGGTCGGCTTCGCCTGCCCGGCGCACCTTGAGCTCGACGGCCTCGCGCTGCCAGCGGCGCCTGCCGTCCGGCGCCGAGTACGGCCAGCGGATGAGCAGGTCGATACGGCCGCGGCCGAAGCCGTACTCGCGTTCGACGTAGCCGCCGCCGTTGACGACGCGTTGTAGGAAACCCATGAGGACGAGCTGAGGCGCGGCTTCGGGATATCGCCGGCCGGAGGGCAGGATCTCTCCGTTCTCGACCCAGAACTGGGTGAACTCGTCGAGCATCGCCGCCATGTCGAACCGGCCGTCGGCCCGGACGAAAGACCGGGGGTCGGCGAACACGACGGCTTCGACGCCGTCGGTCAGCACCCGGGCCACGACTTCCCGATAGATCGGGTTGGCGATCCGCACCGGATAGGCGTCGAGGTTGACCAGGGTGCAGCGCCACCGAGGCGGGGAACGATTCCGGTCGCTCGCTGAAGCCGGCCCGGAGCTGCCGCAGCACACTGATCAGGCTCTGCCCGCGCAAGGCGTCGATCTCGTCAAAGAAAAGCACCAGGGGTCGCGGGCATGCCCGCGCGGTAGTCGTCCCCCGCGGCCTCGCCGAACTCGCAGGAGAAATACAGGGCGGCGCTACGGCCGGACGCCGTCAGTTCAGCGGCCAGCGCCCGCAGCGCCGTCGTCTTGCCCGTCTGTCGTGGGGCATGGACGACGAAATAACCGTCCTGATCGACCAGCCCGGGCGGGCGTTTCCTTCGCAGCGGCAACGGCGGCACCGGTAGCTACTGTCCGCGGAGCGCGAGCGGTGTCAGCGCGGCAACGGGTAGGTGACGCCGGTGATGCGTTCGGACTCGAACCACAGCAGGTGGCGGCGGGTGTGGTCGCGGGTGGCGCGGCCGGCGCGGGCGGGTGCCGGGTGGCCGGTGCCACCGAAGAGGCCGTCGGGGCCGTAGTAGTCGGCGCCGCGGACGGCGGGGTCGACCGTCGCGCGGATCGGTGCCAGCGCACCGGCCTCGGGGCTGTGGATGAGCCAGCCCATCGCGGGTGCGAGGCGTCCGGTGACGAACGCGCGGGCGAACGGTGGGAGCTCGCGGACCAGGTCGGTGCGGGCGATGCCGGGGTGCGCTGCCACCGCGATCGTCTCGGCGCCCGCCGCTTCGAGGCGCCGCTGCAACTCGTGGCTGAACAGCAGGTTGGCGAGTTTCGAACTCGGATATGGCAGTCGCATCCGCGGGGCGCCGAGCGGGTCGTCCGCGCTGCGCCGCGGGCGGGGCATGTAGCCCAGGACGCGGGCCGCGTCGGCGGTGCCGCCCGCCGAGACGAGGCTGCCCGCCGCGGCGGGGCGGCCGATGATGGCGGCGGCCGGTTCGGACCGTGCCGGTAGGCGGGACAGCTCGTCGGCGCGCAGGCGGCCGCAGAGGTGCGCGAGGCTGCTGACCGTGACGATCCGCGATCCGGGGGTCGGCAGCAGCCGGTCTAGCAGCAGGCCGGTGAGGGCGAAATGACCGAGATGGTTGACGCCGAACGTCGCGTCGAAACCGTCCTCGGTGTGGGTCGCGCGCGGGCGCATCACCCCGGCGTTGTTGACCAGCAGGTCCAGCCGGGGATACGCGGAGCGGATTGCGTCGGCGGCCGCGTCGACGGACGCGAGACAGGCCAGGTCAAGGCGTTGGATACGGACGTCCGCGCCGGACGGGCCGGCGTCGGCGCGGATGCGGTCGGCGGCCCGCTCGGCCAGGTCCAGGTTGCGGCAGGCCATGACGACGGTCGCGCCGCGGCCAGCGAGCACCCTGGCGATCTCGAAGCCGATGCCGGAGTCGGCGCCGGTGACCACGGCCGTCCGGCCGTTCTGGTCGGGCACGTCGACGAGGGTCCACGGCGGCCGGTCAGAACGGGTCCTCGCCCCGGTTTGTGGCATCCCGCGGGCACCGTCCAGGCGAAGCGTCATGTGACCGGCTCCACCATGACCAGCGGGATCAGCCGCTCCGTCTTACGCTCATAGCCGCGGTACCAGCGGTTCTCGGCGACGATGCGGGGCCACAGGCGGTCCCGCTCCTCCTGCGTGGCCGGCCGGGCGCGCATCGCCTGCCATGCCTCGCCGCTGGGTCGAACCCGCACGTCGGGGTTGGCGCAGACGTTGAAGTACCAGTCCGGGTCGCGATCGTCCCCGCCGCGGGAGGCGACCAGAACGATCGTCGAGCCCTCCCGGATCGGGGAGGTCAGGCGCAGCGTGTGGGCACGGCCGCTGCGCCGGCCCGTCGTGATCAGCTCCAGCACGGGCATCCCACCGGCCCGCCCGCCGAGGCGCCCTCGGGTCACCCGCACGAGAACGCCATGGGCGGCGTTCACCGCCTTGAACAACCGTTCCCTTGCCACCTGCCAACTCTCCCCTGTCCGGAGCCTCCCCGCTGGGTCCGGCGAACGCCGTGTTCCTCACGGCCAGGGAGGGCGTGCACCGGATCGCTGCCCGATGCTGACACAGCCCCGCAGCTGCGTGCCCGGATTGTCTTGTTCGCGCCACGAGGGTACCCCCGTCGCGATCACCGATGTCCTCCTCGCACCCGGTGCGCCGCAGCGCACCGTGCCGTGTACGGCGCAGCGCGGCGGACGGCAGTCGAGTGCACCGCGGTGCACTGTGCCGTGTACGGCGCACCGAGGTCGGCGGGGCCCGGGGGTCCGCGGGCACCCGTCGCGACGCGCTGCGATGCGGGAGTTCCGCCGTGCCCTAGCCGCTGTGCACAGCGGCACCACCCGGTCCAGCCGGGACGCCGCGATCATCGACGGGCGCACGTTGTCTTCGGGGGAAGAGCATGAGAAAAGTGGCAGCCTTATTGGCCGTAGCGACCGCGGTCGGAGGTTCAGCGGGATGCGCGGACGGTGACGTCTCCGCGGCTGGCCGTGTCGGACCCGTTCCATCGGCCTCAGCCTCGTGGGCGTCGTCTTTCCGATCCTCGCCGGCCGGGCACTGACCACCGTTCGGTATTCGCGGGATGCGACGGCGGCGCCGCTGGCCACGTGGACGGCCTGACGGACCGGTTCAGCGCCGCGCGCGGAAAAAACCCGCGCGCCGCGCTGAACGGCTGGGGTGATCAGCCGGTGCCGGCGACCTTGGTGAGGGTCGCCTTGAGCTGGTCGAGCTGCCACGGGATGTTGAGGATGGTCGGGTTGTTGACGGCGCCGGCGGTGAAGGCGTCGACCTGCAGGGCGCGGCCGGCCTTGACGGCGGGAATGTCGGTGAACAGCTTGTTGGCGTTCAGCTCGGTCTTCAGCGCGTCCGTGGCGAAGCCGATGAGCAGGAAGTCGGCGTCCAGCGAGCCGATCTTCTCCATGCTGAGCGAGCGGTCGACGACGTTGGCGGTGACGCCGGGCGCGAGCTTCAGGCCGAGGTCCGAGTAGAGCTGCACGGACACGGTCTTCGGGTCGTCGATGACGGCGAGGCCACCGGGCTCGTAGTAGAACGCGTAGCTGAACGTCTTGCCGGCCAGGCCGGGCAGATCGCTCTTGGTGTCCTGGATGACTTTCGTGGTGGCGTCGATGGCCTTCTGGACGTCCGCCGCACGGCCGACGGCCTTGCCGATGATGGTGCTGTTCTCCTGCCAGGTCGCGATGCCGGCGTCCTCGGTGTAGGCGACGACCGGTGCGATCTTGGCAAGGCGGTCGTGGTAGTCCGCCAGGTTGTAGAAGTTCGTGGCGAGGATCAGGTCGGGGCGCAGCCCGGCGATCTGTTCCAGGTTGAGGTCGCTGCTGGTGTCGAGCGCGGCGCTCTTCGACAGGTCGATCTTGCCCTGCAGCCAGGGAAAGACGCCGTCTGCCTTGTACTCGTTCTTCGCGTACGCGATCGGGGTGATGCCGAGCGTCGCGAGGGTGTCCTCCTCGTAGCTCAGCGCGATGATGCGCTTGGGCTGCGCCTTGATGGTCGTCGAGCCGAACTTGTCCGTCAGGGTCACCGGGAAGCTGCCGGCGGGCGCACTGGCGCTCGCGCCCGTCGCCGAGGTGCTGTCGCCGTCGCTACCGCTGCTGCCGCAGCCGGCCGCGACAACCAGGGCCACGATGGCCAGCAGCACCGCGACGAGGAGTCTCATTCTCTTTCGCACGTACTATCTCGTTTCATGATCAGTCGCGTGCCCCGGGGCTCGCGGTAGCAGATTCTGCGAACGACATCCGGCGCCTGGGTCAGGGACGGCCACCGCTGGCCGCGGGCGGCTGCGTCAACGCCCGGCGGTCCACCTTTCCCCCGGCGGTGACGGGGAGTGTGTCGAGCACCGTCAGCACGCTCGGCACCATGTACTGGGGAAGCTGCTCGGCGCACCAGGCCAGCACCTCGTCGCCGAGCGCACCGGACCCGCCGGCGACCCCGTCCGCGGCGATCCCGTCCCCGGCGGTGACGACGAAGGCGAGCAGGCGGGGAGCGGCGGTGTCGCGGGAGACCACGACGGCGGCGCGGCGGACCCGGGGGTGGGTGGCCAGGGCGGCCTCGACCTCCTCCAGTTCCAGACGCATGCCGCGGATCTTCACCTGGTTGTCGGCGCGGCCGACGAACTCCAGCCAGCCGGCCGCGCTCCAGCGGGCCAGGTCGCCGGTGCGGTACATCCGCGCGCCGCCGCCCGCGGCGAACGGGTTCGCGACGAACCGGCCGGCGGTGAGCGCGCCGTTGCGGACATAGCCGCGGCCGAGCAGGAAGCCGGCGACGTAGAGCTCGCCGGTCTCGCCGGCGGCGACGGGCGCCAGGGTGTCGTCGAGGACGTGCAGCTGGGTGTACGGGTTCGGCCGGCCGATCGAGGCGGCGAGGCGCTCGGCGTCGTCGCGGTAGATGACGTGGGAGACGCCGATGGTCGTCTCCGCCGGCCCGTACCCGTGGTACATGGCGACGCCGAGCTGGGCGCGGAACCGAGCGAACAGCGCGGGCGTGAGCACCTCGCCGCCGCACCAGACGTGTTTCAGCGACGCCAGCGACGACGTTCCCTCGGCCGCCTCCAGCAGGATGTCCAGCATCGAGGAGACCAGGTAGACGAAGGTGATCCGCTCATCCTCGATCAGGTCGAGCAGGTAGCCGGGGTCGAGCTCGCCGGCGGGCTCCGCGACGACAAGCCGGGCACCGCAGACCAGCGGCAGCAGGACCTCGTTGATCGAGATGTCGAACGACAGCGGCGCCTTGAACAGCGACGCGTCGCCGACACCGAAGCCGAACAGGTCCTCGACCTGCCAGCGCAGCCGTTCGGCGATCGCCTCGTGGCGGATCATCGCGCCCTTGGGTGCGCCGGTCGAACCGGAGGTGAACATCACGTAGGCGAGCCCCGCGCCGGGGATCGCCAGGTCGAGCGGCTCGGCGGACTCGCCGTCCCACGCCCAGGCCGCCAGGTCGACCGCGAGGGCCGACACCCCGTCCACCGTCGCGGGCGCGCCGCGCCCGGTCAGCACCAGCCGGGCGCGGGCGTCGTCCAGGACGCGGCGGCGGCGCTGTTCGGGCCAGGACGGTTCGACGGGGACGAACGCCGCGCCGGCCACCATGGCGGCCAGCAGCGAGACGACCATCTCGGCGCCGCGCACCAGCCGGATGCCGACGACGTCCTCGGGGCGCAGGCCACGGGCCCGCAGCACGCGGGCGAGCTGGAACACCCTTACGCCGAGCTCCCGATAGGTCAGCCGTCCCTCGGGTGCCACGAGCGCGGTCTCGTCCGGGGTCGCGCGCACCTGGGCGGTGAACAGGTCGGGCACGGTCGTGGTGACCGCGGGCAGGCTCGGGTCGTTCAGACCGTCAAGGGTGATGACCTGGTCGGTCGACCCGTCCGGCGGCGCGGCGCCGTCGACCCGCACGTTCACTGCATTTCCTCACTGTTGACGGGGCACGGGCGGTCGAGACGCCGGGACGGGTCAGCTCCCCGCGGCGGCGGTGCGCTCGCGCAGGCTGCGGGGCCGCAGGTCGGTCCAGTGCTGTTCGACGTAGCCGAGGGCGGCGGCCCGGGTGCCCGCGCCATCGGCGCCGAAGGCGATCCGCCAGCCGGCGGGGACCTCGGCGAACGTCGGCCAGAGTGAGTGCTGCTCCTCGTCGTTGACCAGGACGTAGAAAGTGCCGGCCTCGTCGTCGAACGGATTTGTGGACACGGCGTCTCCCGGGTTCGCGCGGGGTGCGCAGGGCGGAGTGTGGAGGGCGGAGTGTGGAGGGCAGTGCGTTCGGCCTGGTCACACGGTTTCAACAGGCCGAAACGGTAGCAAGTTAGGTTTACCTATGCAAGGAAAACCTAACCATACTTCGCGCGCTCAGAACTTCGCGTACATCTCGTCCGGAATGATCGGCTGGTGGTAGGTGCAAGATCCGGACAGGACCGTCGAGCCGTGCAGCCGTGACTTCGGAATCAGGATCTTGTCGCCGTCGGTGAGCGAGATCTTGTGAGTGATGTTGTTCCAGAAGTGCATGTCGCCGGTCTCGATCATGACGAGGCGGTGCTCGTCGTGGACGTGGGTCGTGGACGTCTCGTCGCAGGACTCGACGAACGTGTCCAGGTCGACCTCGATCCCGCCGGCAGGTGCTTGCCGAAGAACTCGGTGTCGCGGGTGACGTGGCGGGAGAACATCGGGTCGGTCGGCG
>NZ_JALKFU020000217.1 GCF_023242965.2 Frankia sp. AgKG'84/4 | reverse complement strand
AGCCAGGGCGGCTACCCAGGGCGGCGGGCCAGGGCGGCTACCCAGGGCGGCGGGCCAGGGCGGCTACCCAGGGCGGCTACCCAGGGCGGCGGGCCAGGGCGGCGGGCCAGGGCGGCCGGCCACGTGGCCTGACTGGCACGTTCGGGTGATGTCGGCGGCGGTGCCTCGGGGGCTCAGTCGCTCGGGCCGCCGGCCTGCAGGCTGCCGTCCGGGCGCTCGACGTAGATGCAGTTGCCGGGGCACTCGTCGGCCGCGTCGACGACAGCGTCCACGATCGGCAGGGGAACGGGTACGTAGGCCCCCGCCGCCGTCTGTAGTTCGCCGTCGCCGCCCTTCACGTAGGCCAGCCCGTCGACGTCGAACTCGAAGACGCTCGGAGCGAGCTGGACGCACAGACCGTCGCCGGTGCAGGCGTCCTGGTCGACCCGTACGCGCAGGCTCGCCGAAACGCCCGGCTTCGCTGGAGTTGCCACAGGGCTCCGATCTTCTGTCACCATGGCACCGTAACCCGCTGTTTACGGCAAAGCTCGATCGTCCTTGCGCGACCGGCCTGCCAGCGGCGGTCACAACGGTAGTGTGGGTGCGTCCCGGTCAGCACGGGGGAGGTGGAGGCGCAGTGTCCGGTCCCCGTTCGGGCTCTGGCTCCGATGGGAGCACGGGTCGTCCAGGTGATGCCGAATCACGGCGGTCGGCGTACGAGAAGGATTCACACGAGCTCACGACGCAGGTCGCCTTCCTGGAAGAGGAAGTGGCCATGCTGCGGCGTAGGTTGTCCGAGTCGCCTAGGCAGGTCAGGGTGCTGGAGGAACGACTAGCGCAGGTCCAGGCCGAACTGTCGGCTGTCACAGGGCAGAACGACAGGCTGGTCGCGACTCTGCGTGAGGCGCGAGACCAGATCGTCACCCTGAAGGAGGAGGTCGACAGACTCGCGCAGCCGCCCAGCGGCTACGGGATCTTCGTCTCCAACTATGACGACGGCACCGTCGACGTGTTCACTCAGGGCAGAAAGCTCCGGGTGACCGTGTCGCCGAGTGTCGACGTCGGCACGTTGCAGCCTGGCCAGGAGGTCATGCTCAACGAGGCCCTCAATGTGGTCGAGGCGCGCGCCTTCGAACGGCAGGGCGAGATCGTCCTGCTCAAGGAGGTCCTCGAGGGTGGAGACCGGGCACTGGTGCTCGGCCACACCGACGAGGAGCGCGTCGTCATGCTGGCCCAGCCGCTGCTCAGCGGGCCGGTCCGGGCCGGGGACTCGCTGCTCATCGAGCCCCGCTCCGGCTACGCCTTCGAGCGGATCCCGAAGTCCGAGGTCGAGGAGCTTGTCCTCGAGGAGGTCCCGGACATCGGCTACGAGCAGATCGGTGGCCTCAAGAGCCAGATCGAGTCGATCCGGGACTCGGTCGAGCTGCCGTTCCTCTACAAGGAGCTCTACAAGGAGCACCAGCTCAAGCCCCCGAAGGGCGTGCTGCTCTACGGCCCGCCCGGCTGTGGCAAGACGCTGATTGCCAAGGCGGTCGCCAACTCGCTGGCCAAGAAGGTCGAAGAGATGACCGGCGCGGGCAGCGGGCGGGCGTTCTTCCTCAACATCAAGGGCCCGGAGCTGCTGAACAAGTTCGTCGGCGAGACGGAGCGGCAGATCCGGCTGGTGTTCCAGCGCGCTCGGGAGAAGGCCTCCGAGGGTATGCCGGTGATCGTGTTCTTCGACGAGATGGACTCGATCTTCCGGACCCGTGGCTCGGGTGTCTCCTCGGACGTGGAGAACACGATCGTTCCGCAGTTGCTCAGCGAGATCGACGGCGTTGAGGAACTCGAGAACGTGATCGTGATCGGCGCGTCCAACCGAGAGGACATGATCGACCCGGCGATCCTGCGGCCGGGCCGGCTCGACGTCAAGATCAAGGTGGAGCGGCCCGACGCCGAGGCGGCCCGCGACATCTTCGCCAAGTACGTCGTGACCAGCCTGCCGTTGTACCCGGATGATCTGTCCGAGTTCGACGGCAACCGTGCGGCCACCGTCGAGAACATGATCCAACGGGTCGTCGAGCGGATGTACGCGGAGAGCGAGGAGAACCGCTTCCTCGAGGTGACCTACGCCAACGGTGACAAGGAAGTCCTGTACTTCAAGGACTTCAACTCGGGCGCGATGATCGAGAACATCGTCGCCCGCGCCAAGAAGATGGCGGTCAAGGAGCACATCGAGGGCGGCAAGAAGGGGCTGCGCATGCAGTACCTGTTCGCCGCGTGCATGGACGAGTTCAAGGAGAACGAGGACCTCCCGAACACGACCAACCCGGACGACTGGGCCCGGATCTCCGGCAAGAAGGGCGAGCGGATCGTCTACATCCGCACGCTCGTCACCGGAACGAAGGGCACCGAGGCCGGCCGCTCCATCGACACGGTCGCGAACACCGGCCAGTACCTCTAGCACCACCGAACGACCAGCACCACCGAACGACCAGCACCACCAGCACCACCAGCACCACCAGCACCACCAGCACCACCAGCACCACCCGTACCACCGCACCACCCAGCGCGGGCCCGTCGCGGTTCGTGGTCGTCCCCGGTCGAAAGTCGGTGGCGGCCATGACCGTGGCGGGCTTTCGCATGTCCGCCCTTCCCGCACCTTCGGGCGGTGCCGGCCGAAGTGGGTCCCGGGGGAAGGACCGGCGCAGGCCGGGAGGGCCTGCTCGCACCGCCCGGAAGAAACAAGCGAGACGTCCGGCCAACCGACCGCCCGCGCAGCACCTAGGCTTGCAGAGTGAGCGCGCGCCGGATCATGGGGATCGAGACCGAGTACGGAGTGTCGGTGCCCGGTCAGCCGAACACCAACCAGATGTTGGCTTCGTCCTTGGTGGTGAACTCCTATGCCAACCGAACGTCATCCTCGGGCAGCCGTGCCCGGTGGGACTTCGAGGAGGAGTCGCCCTTGCGGGACGCCCGGGGCTTCGAGCTGCCCCGTGAGCCGGCGGTCGACCCCGCCGCCCCGGCCAACGAGGACGACCTCGGCCTCGCCAACGTCATCCTGACCAACGGCGCGCGGCTGTACGTCGACCACGCGCATCCCGAGTTCTCCGCCCCCGAGGTCACCAACCCGCGGGACGCGGTGCTGTGGGACAAGGCGGGGGAGCGGGTGATGGCCGAGGCAGCCCGGCGTGCGCTGGGCGTGCCCGGGACCAGGCCCGTGTACCTGTACAAGAACAACACCGACAACAAAGGCGTCTCGTACGGCTGTCACGAGAACTATCTGATGGCCCGCTCGACCCCGTTCGGGGAGATCGTGCGTCATCTGACGCCGTTCTTCGTCTCCCGTCAGGTCATGTGCGGCGCGGGCCGGGTCGGCATCGGGGTCGACGGCCGCCAGGCGGGCTTCCAGCTCAGCCAGCGGGCCGACTTCTTCGAGGTCGAGGTCGGCCTGGAGACGACGCTGAAGCGGCCGATCATCAACACCCGGGACGAGCCGCATGCCGACCCGGAGAAGTACCGCCGACTGCATGTGATCATCGGTGACGCGAACATGAGCGAGGTCGCCACCTACCTCAAGGCGGGCACCACCTCGCTGGTCCTGTCGATGATCGAGGACGGCTGGTTCAGCGTCGACCTGTCCGTGGACGGCCCGGTGGCGGCGCTGCGGGCCATCTCCCACGACCCGACCCTCAAGCATCTGGTCCAGCTGCGTGACGGCCGGCGGATGACCGGCGTGCAGCTGCAGATGGAGTACTACGAGCAGGCCCGCAAGTACGTCGAGAACCGGTTTGGCTCCGACGTCGACCCGCAGACCGCCGACGTCCTTGCCCGCTGGGAGTCGGTGCTCAGTCGCCTCGAGGTCGACCCGTCGACCTGCTCGCGCGAACTCGACTGGGTGGCGAAGCTGGCGATCCTGGAGGGCTACCGCTCGCGGGACAACCTGGACTGGAACTCGCCGCGCCTGGAGCTCGTCGACCTGCAGTACCACGACGTGCGCCCGGACCGGGGGCTCTACAACCGGCTGGTGGAGCGCGGCCGGTTCGACCTGGTCGTCAGCGAGGACGAGGTGACCCGCGCGATGACGGAGCCGCCGGAGGACACCCGGGCGTTCTTCCGTGGTCGCTGCCTCGCCCGCTACCCGCAGCAGGTCGCCGCGGCCTCGTGGGACTCGGTCATCTTCGACATCGGCCGGGACTCGCTGCAGCGCGTGCCGACCCTCGAGCCGCTGCGTGGCACCCGCGCCCACGTGGGCGAGCTGCTCGACCGCTGCGCCACCGCGGCCGAGCTGGTGGACGCCCTCGCCGGCCGCTGAGTGGCCCGGCCCCCCAAGGCGCCGCCCGGGCCGCCCGGGCCGCCCGGCGATTTGCGCCCTGGGCGGACGCGGCCACGAGACGGCCAGTTCGTGATGGAGTGGACCTCTCACCGATCCGACTGATGGTGTCGGTGGGGCGGGATAGTGTCGCGCCAGGCGATCGAAGGAGGACGTCATGGCCAGCAAGGACAGCGGCGGCGGGCAGCAGCACACCAACCGGCGCTCGGACGAGGCCGACGAGGCCGAGGTCGCGGACAACGAGGCCAGCGATCTCAAGGAGCGGCACGAGAAGCTCTCCGAGGACGTCGACTCGTTGCTGGACGAGATCGACGACGTCCTCGAGGAGAACGCCGAGGAGTTTGTGAAGGGCTACGTCCAGAAGGGCGGCGAGTGACCGCGCGCCGCGCGCCCCGGCCTCGCTGAGGCTGGGCCGGCGCGGGGGCCGCACCGAAGGTGCCTGTCGATCGCGGCGGTGCCTCGCGGGGCCGCAGCACCCCGGGGCCGGCTCGGCGCCGGTTCGCCGCGGCTGTGGGCAGGCCGTGGCCCGGTCGGTGGCGTCGGTGTCGACGGTGTCGAGCGGGCCACGCAGGCTCCTGGCGGGTCGGCGGTCCGCATGGATCGTCCCTGGTCAGGACGTGTGTGATTACGGTTGTGCCCGCAGCGGCGGGTCACGGCCAGCGCGGGCGCCGGGTGGATCTCCGCCGCGGACTTCGACCTGTCCACGATCATCGGCGTGGCCGCGGCGCCCCGCGTCGCGGGAAGGCCGCCGCGGCGTGACCCGGACCGCCCCGCCCTGCCCGGCCGTCGCCAGCGGTGATGGCCCTATGTTGTGCACATGCGCACGTCGAACGCGGAGCCCGGAGGTCAGGGACCCCACCGCCCGCGCGAGACGTCATACCGAGAGGGGGATGCGTGACTGATCCACTGGGAGGCGCCGGGCGTCTACCGGCTGTGTTCATGTCGCCGGGAACATCGTCGTTCGCCGAGTTCCTGTCGCAGTCGGCGCCGCACCTGTTGCCGGGAGCCCGCACGGGACTGCCCGCGCCGGTGACCGAGGTGGCGCACGGCACGACCATCGTGGCGGTGACCTTCCCCGGCGGTGTGATCATGGCCGGTGACCGTCGCGCGACGCAGGGGCACATGATCGCCCAGCGTGACGTCGAGAAGGTCCACCACGCCGACGACTACTCGTGTGTCGGCTATGCCGGGACCGCCGGGGTCGGCGCCGAGCTGATCCGGCTGTTCCAGGTGGAGCTGGAGCACTACGAGAAGATCGAGGGCGCGACCCTGAGCCTGGACGCCAAGGCCAACCGGCTGGCGGCGATGGTCAAGGGCAACCTGCCGATGGCACTTCAGGGCCTCGCCGTCGTCCCGCTGTTCGCCGGGTACGACGAGGAGAGCGGCCTGGGCCGGATCTTCTCCTACGACATCGCCGCGGCGAAGTCCGAGGAGCGGACGTACGAGTCGATCGGCTCGGGCTCGGTGTTCGCCAAGGGTTCGCTGAAGAAGCGCTTCCGCGCCGACCTGAGCCAGGACGACGCGGTGCGGATCGCCATCGAGGCACTGTACGACGCCGCCGACGACGACTCGGCGACCGGCGGGCCGGACCTGATCCGCAAGCTGTACCCGATCGTGGCCGTGGTGACCGCGGACGGATACCGACGCCTGGCCGACGATGAGGTAGGACCCGTGGTGACCGCCCTCATCGCGGACCGTTCGACAAGCGCGGGAGGCTGACGTGACCATGCCGTTCGGATACGCGAGCCCCGAACAGCAGGTCCGGGACAAGAGCGAGTACGCGCGCAAGGGCATCGCCCGCGGGCGCAGCGTCGTCGTCATTACCTACGCGGACGGGATCCTCTTCGTCGCCGAGAACCCGTCGGCGACGCTGCACAAGATCAGCGAGATCTACGACCGGATCGCGTTCGCCGCCGTCGGGAAGTACAACGAGTTCGAGAACCTGCGCACGGCCGGCATCCGGCTGACGGACTCGCGCGGCTACATGTACGACCGCCGCGATGTGACCAGCCGCGCGCTCGCGAACGCGTACGCGCAGACCCTCGGCGCGATCTTCACCGAGAGCGTGAAGCCCTACGAGGTCGAGATCGTGGTCGCGGAGGTCGGTCGCAGCAGCGACGACGACCAGATCTACCGGCTGACCTTCGACGGGTCGATCGCCGACGAGCGGGGTTTCGTCGCGATCGGCGGCGCCTCCGACCAGGTCACCACCTCCCTCAAGGAGCACCACCGCGACGGCCAGTCGCTCGCCGAGGCGCTGCGGGTCGCCGTGCGGGCGCTGACCGTCAGCGTGCCGCCCGGCATGCCGCAGAACGGCGAGCGGGTCCTGACGGCCGCGAACCTGGAGGTCGGCATGCTCGATCGCACCCGCGCCCGCCGGCAGTTCAAGCGGATCGCCGCCAGCACGCTCGCGGATCTGCTCGCCGAGACCGCCGCGTCCTGAGCCGCCTCGCCCCGGCCGCGTCGCGGCGGCCGGGGCAGCGGGCGGGTCCGGCCGAGCGTCAGCGCGGCCGGACGTTCTCGTCGAGGAAGCGCACCGCCCGCGACCAGGCGTCGGCGGCGGCGACCGGGCGGTAGACCGCGTCGCGGTCGTCGCTGTGGAACGCGTGGCCGGCGTCCGGGTAGCTGATGAGATCGGTCGGGCGGCCGCTGCGGGCCGCCGCCACCCGGAGCGCCGCGATCTCATCGTTCGTGATCAGCGCGTCCTGTTCGCCGTAGAGGCCGAGCCAGGGGCCGCGCAGGTAGGGCGCGGCCTCGACCAGCGGCGCCACGCCCGGCCAGGCCGAGGTGCTGACACCGCCGCCGTAGAACGAGATCGCCCCGGCCAGCGGGTGGCGGGTGGCGGTGTGCAGCGCGACCGTGCCGCCCATGCAGAACCCGATGATCGCCTGCTGCTGCGCGGGGAACCCGGCGGCGGCCAGGTGGCGGATCGAGGCGTCGATGTCCGTGTCGATCTCCGGACCGGTGAGCGTCCCCATCGTCGGGATCGCCGCCTGCCAGCTCTCGGCCGGGTCCACCTCGTCGATGCCACCACGGTGGTAGAGGTGCGGGGCGACGGCCAACCAGCCGGAGTCGGCCAGCCGGTCGCACACCGACACCAGGTAGGGCGTGATGCCCCGGGCGTCCTGCACGACGACCACGCCGCCGCGCGGCGGGTCGTCCGCGGCGGGAGCGACGATCGTGAGGGGAACCGAGCCCTGGCGGTCGACCTCCACCCGCAGGTGGCTCTTCAGGGCGCCGGTGCGGCGGGCCGCCCGGGCTGTCGCGTCGTTCACTCCGCTTGTCATGACGGACATCCTTCCCCCTTGTCGCCGCGATGACCGCCCAGGCGGTCCGCCACACGGCCGGCCGGCCGGATCCGGCCACCCTGGCCGGGAGGCGGGGCGCATTCGCCCGCCCGCGACCGATGTGCCGGGACACGCCCGGGGGCGACACGCCGTCGCACGGCAGCCGAACAGGACGAGACACGGTGCAGCCATCACGCTACTTCCCGTAGGCATCTCGGCGGGCTCCGCCGGGTGGAGGGGAGGATGCGGTGAGCAGAGCGCGGCCGAAGAAGACGGCTGGAGCGCCCGTGGCAGCCGGCCGGCGGGGCGGCGGCGCCACGGCGGCGGTCGGCATGAGCGGCGGAGCGCTCCCGTGGTGACGGGCGGGCGGCACCGGCCGGGCGAGGACGACCCGGGGCCCGGGCCACCCGACCACGGTTGAAAGCACGGGTGCGGCCAATGCGCGGACTGAAACGTCTCCGCTCCGTTCAGACC
>NZ_JALKFU020000216.1 GCF_023242965.2 Frankia sp. AgKG'84/4 | reverse complement strand
CGCAGGCGTTGCTGGCGACCTACGGGCAGGGTCGGGACGCGGACCGGCCGCTGTGGGTGGGATCGGTCAAGTCGAACATCGGCCACACCGCCGGGCTCTCCGGGCTCGCCGGTGTGATCAAGACTGTGATGGCGATGCGGCACGGGACGGTGCCGAGGACCCTGCACCTCGACGAGCCGACCCCGCACGTCGACTGGTCGGCCGGCACCGTCCGCCTCCTGACGGAGACGGTGCCGTGGCCGGCCGGACAGCGGCCGCGGCGAGCCGGAGTGTCGTCCTTCGGGATGAGCGGCACCAACGCCCACGTGATTCTCGAAGAGAATCAGAATGCCGGCGAGTTCTCCACCGCCGGTCTTGCCGTCGAGGACTCTCCGCCGTCTGACAAGGATGGTGCCAGGTACTATCCGTGGGTTTTGTCGGGGCGGGATGTGGCGGGTCTCGCGGGTCAGACGGGCCGGTTGATGGCCTGGGTGTCGGCGCGGCCCGAGGTTGACCTGGGGGATGTTGGATTTTCCTTGGTGACGTCGCGGTCGGTGTTCGCGCATCGCGCCGTCGTGGTGGCGAAGGACCAGTCAGGCTTTCTGGCGGGGTTGGCGGCGCTGTCGCGGGGTGAGTCCGCAATGGGTGTGGTGTCGGGGGCGGCGGTGGCGGGTTCGGGGCCGGTGTTCGTGTTTCCGGGTCAGGGGTCGCAGTGGGTGGGAATGGCGGTGGAACTGCTGGCCGAGTTCCCGGTGTTCCGGGATTCACTGGCACAGTGCGCCGCGGCGTTGGAGCCGTATGTCCAGTGGTCGCTTCTGGCGGTGCTGCGGGGTGCCGCGGGGGCGCCGGAGCTGGGGCGGGTGGAGGTGGTGCAGCCGGTGTTGTGGGCGGTGATGGTGTCGCTGGCGGCGTTGTGGCGGTCGTTCGGGGTGGTGCCGTCGGCGGTGGTGGGGCATTCGCAGGGGGAGATCGCGGCGGCGTGTGTGGCGGGGGCGTTGAGCCTGGCGGACGGGGCGCGGGTGGTGGCGCTACGCAGCCGACTGGTGGGGGAACGGCTGTCCGGTGCGGGCGCGATGGCGTCGGTTGCGCTGCCATCCGGACAGGTGAGGGAACGGATCGGGCAGTGGAGCGGGCGATTGTCGGTGGCGGCGGTGAACGGACCGCGCTCGACGGTGGTGTCGGGTGATCCGTCAGCGTTGGACGAGTTGCTGGCCGGCTATTCGGCGCAGGGGGTTCGGGTCCGACGGATTCCGGTGGACTACGCGTCGCATTCGGCGCAGGTCGAGGGTATCGCGGACGATTTGCTGGTGGCGTTGGAAGAGATTGTTCCGCGGCCGCCGGACGTGCCGTTCTTCTCGACGGTGAGCGGTGAGCCGGTGCGGGACGCGGCGCTGGACGCCGGGTACTGGGTGCGGAATCTGCGCCAGCCGGTGCTGTTCGAGGACGCGGTTCGAGCGTTGCTCGCGGCGGGACGGGAGACCTTCATCGAGGTCAGTCCGCACCCGGTGTTGACGGTCGGCGTGCAGGAGACCATCGACGCGGTGGCGAATGTCGGGGCAACGGCGGATTCCGGGGCGGTGGTGTTCGGGACGTTGCGGCGGGACGACGGGGGGCCTGGTCGTTTCCTGGCCGGTCTCGCCGAGGCGTTCACACGCGGTGTCCCGGTCGACTGGACGCCGCTGTACGCCGGCGCGGCGCGGCGGGTCGATCTGCCCACCTACGCCTTTCAGCATCGGCGGTACTGGATCGATTCCGTCGACACGGCGGCTGTCACCGCGGCGGCCGCGGACCCGGCGGAGGCCCGTTTCTGGGCGGCGGTCGAGGGCGCGGACCTCGACGCTTTCGCCCGCACGCTCGGGGAGCAGGCGGCCGCCCGGCGCGCGGAGCTCGGCGCGGTGCTGCCGATGCTGTCCAGGTGGCGGCGTGACCGGCGGGAGGAGTCGCTGCTGGACCGGTCGCGCTACCGGATCACGTGGAGTCCGCTGGCGGTCGCCGAGTCGGCCGCGCCAACCGGGACCTGGATCGTCGCTGTGCCCGCCGGGCACAGCGAGGCCAGCGGGATCGCCGAGGTCCTGCGCGGATCGTGGATCGGTGCTCCGACCGTCGTGCTCGTCGAACTCGCGGTGGCCGATCGGGCCGAGATGGCCCGGCGCCTGGCCGACGCCGCGGCGGATCAGACACCGACCACGGTGGTGTCCCTGGTGGCGTTGGCCACCGAACCCGATCCCGACCATCCGGCGATCCCCCGGGGGCTCGCGCTCACCGTCGCCCTCGCGCAGGCGTTGGGTGACGCCGCCATCATGGCCCCGTTGTGGTGCGTGACCAGCGGCGCGGTCAGCGTGGACGCCGACGGGGTGGTGGTCGCGCCGGAGCAGGCGGCGGTGTGGGGGCTGGGTCGGGTCATCGCGGTGGAACATCCCGACCGGTGGGGTGGACTCGTCGATCTTCCCCGGGAACCGGACGGCCGGGCCGTCTCGAGGCTGCGAACGGTGATCGTGGGGGCCGAACGGGGCGAGGCCGCGGCGGTGCGGGCCGCGGGTGTGTTCGCGCAGCGTCTGGTACGGGCGCGGACACCCGCCGAGCTGACCGGCCCCGGTGCCTGGAGCACCCGTGCGCGGGGCCAGCAGGAGCACGGCGGGATCGGTGGCATCGTCGAGTCGAGGCAGACCGGCGGTGCCGGGACGGCGGTGGCGGAGCTGGACCCGGGCGCCTTCGCGGCCGCCGTGGGTGGTCGGATCGCCGCTGCGGTCGGTCTCGACGCGGCGGTCTCCGGGGACACGGCGGTCTCGGGGGATACGGCGGTCTCGGGGGACACGGCGGTGCCCGAGGGCGCGGGCCCGTTGGCGGGAGCGGCCGGGCTGATCGTCGTGTCGTCCCTCGCGGGCGTCTGGGGCAGCGGTGGGCAGAGCGTGAGCGCGGCTGTGGACGGCTACCTCGACGCCCTGGCCCGGCGTCGGCGCGGCCTAGGTGGTGCCGCGGTGAGTGTGGCCTTCGGCGACCGGGCGAGCGACCAGGGCGTGGTGGACCGGCCGAGGCTGCCCGGTCTGGGTGTCCTGTCCGCGGAGCTGGCCGCCGTGGCCCTCGAACGCGTCGTCGGCGCCGACGCGCACAGCGGTCTGGTCGTCGCCGACATCGACTGGGAGCAGCTGCTCGTGGCGTTTCCCGCCGCGGCCCGGCTGCCGCTGCTGCGGGACCTCGCCGAGGTTCGCGGTCATCCGGCAACGGGCGCCGCCCCAACCGTCGGCGAGCCGGCGGATGGCGCCGAGCGGTGGCGACGCCGGGTCGGCGACCTGGTTGGGGCCGATCAGGAACGGGCCGTCCTTGATCTGGTCCGGGCCGAGGCGGCGGTCGTGCTCGGCCAGAACGGCGCTGGCGCCGTGCGACCGGGCCGGCCATTCCGGGACCTGGGATTCGACTCCCTGACCGTGGTCGAGCTGCGCAACCGGATCAGGGACGCCACCGGTGTCCCGCTGCCCACCACGGTGATCTTCGACTTTCCCACCCCGGCGGAGCTGGCCCGGTACCTGCTGGACGAGGTGCTGCGCGGCCCGGCCGGCCCCACCGGCGAGAGCGCCGGGTCGCCCCTGGCCGGCCCCGGTGATCTGGACGGCCTGGCCGCCGGCCTGCCCAGGATGCCCGCCGACATCCGCGCCCCGGTGCTGGCCCGGATGCGCGCCCTGCTGCGCAGATGGGACGACAGCCCCGCAGGTGAGGCGGCGACCGGCACCGCCACGGACGATCTCGACGCGGCGTCGGACGACGAGATCTTCGACCTGATCGACAACGAGCTGGGGATCTCCTGAGTTGACGTCCTCCTCCGCCCGCGAGGCGGTGGATACCGATTCCTACATGCCCATCAGAAGGGAGAGGTGCGCAATGTTGAGCTTCGCGGTTCACCGGCCTCGAGGATCCGGCGCCTCCCCGCGCGGGCGCGGCCCGTCCGGCCGCGATGTTCATGGCCCCGTTCACGTCGGCGTTGGCCGTATGCCCGCAGGCGACGCACCGGAACCGCGCCTGGCTCTCACGCGATCCGCCGGCCACACCCCCGCGGGCCGAGGGGTGCCGTTTCCGCTGCCGCCCGAAGGTCGGGGCGTCCACGGCGCGGACCCGGTGACCCCCGATCCCACCCGCCCTGCGTGCCCTGCCCGCACCGTTCGCCCTGCCCGCCCCGTTCGCTGTGCCGGAGGAATCGACCTTCCATGAGCACCGAAGCCAAGCTGCGCGACTACCTCAAGCGGGTCACCGCCGATCTGCGCCAGGTCCGAGGGCGCCTGTCCGACGTCGAGGCCCGTGCGAGCGAACCTCTCGCGATCGTGGCGATGAGCTGTCGGCTGCCTGGCGGTGTGCGGTCACCCGAACAGCTGTGGGATCTCGTGGCCGCCGGCCGGGACGCGATCTCGGCGTTTCCCACCGACCGCGGCTGGGATCTCGACGCCGTCTACGACGCAGACCCGCAGCGGCTGGGACGCAGCTATGTGCGCGAGGGCGGCTTCCTGTCCGACGTCGACCGGTTCGACGCCGGGTTCTTCGAGATCAGCCCGCGGGAGGCGCTGGCGATGGCCCCCCAGCAACGTCTGTTGCTGGAGACGTCCTGGGAAACCTTCGAGCGGGCCGGCATCGATCCGCTGTCCATGCGGGGTTCCCGGACCGGGGTCTTCGTGGGGGCGACCAACCACGACTACGGCACCGACGCCGCCGACGTCCCCGACACCCTCGAGGGCCATATCGTGCTCGGGACGTCCAGCGCGGTGATGTCGGGCCGGATCGCCTACACCCTCGGCCTCGAGGGACCCGCGCTGACCGTCGACACGATGTGCTCGTCGTCGCTGGTGGCGCTGCACCTGGCCAGCCAGTCGTTGCGCCAGGGCGAGTGCTCGATGGCACTGGCCGCCGGAGTCACGGTCCTGGCCACACCGATGGCGTTCGTCGAGTTCAGCCGGCAGCGGGCGTTGTCCCCGGACGGGCGGTGCCGGCCGTTCGCCGCCGGGGCGAACGGCACCGGATGGTCCGAGGGCGTCGCGGTGCTGCTGCTCGAACGGCTCAGCGATGCCCGGCGCAACGGCCATCAGGTGCTCGCGGTCGTGCGCGGTTCGGCGCTGAACTCCGACGGCGCCAGCAACGGACTGACCGCGCCGAACGGACGCTCGCAGCAGCGGGTCCTGCGCCAGGCCCTCACGAACGCCGGACTGAGCGCCACCGACGTCGATGTGGTGGAGGCCCACGGCACCGGGACCACCCTCGGTGACCCGATCGAGGCGCGGGCGCTGCTCGCCGTCTACGGCCGGGACCGGAGCGCGGACCGGCCGCTGTGGCTGGGCTCGGTGAAGTCCAACATCGGCCACGGCGCCGCGGTGTCCGGTCTCACCGGCGTGGTCAAGATGGTGATGGCGATGCGCCACGGAACACTGCCCCGCACCCTGCACGCCGAGGAGCCGACCCCCCACGTCGATTGGTCCTCCGGTGCGATGCGGCTGCTGACCGAGGAGGTTCCCTGGCCCGGCGCCGGGCAGCCGCGCCGGGCCGGGGTCTCGTCGTTCGGCGCGAGTGGGACGAACGCGCACGTGATCCTCGAGGATGCCTGGCCCGAGCCGTCGGACGCCGCGCCGGAGCGGGCCCGGACGACGGCGACGACCGACGGCTCGGCGTTGCTGTGGGTGGTGTCCGGACGCGGCGCGGACGCGGTCCGGGCCCAGGCGGGGCGGTTGCTCGAGCACGTGTCGACCCGGGTGGAGCTGGAGCCGGCGGATGTCGGCTTCTCGCTGGCGACGTCCCGGTCGGCGTTCGAGCACCGGGCCGTGGTGGTGGCGGGCGACCGGGCGGGGCTCCTGGCCGCGCTGGCGGCGCTGTCACGGGGTGAACCCGCGCGGGCAGTGGTGCAGGGCACGGCCCTCGACGATCCGAAACCGGTGTTCGTGTTTCCGGGTCAGGGCGCGCAGTGGGTGGGCATGGGAGTGGATCTGCTGGCGTCGAGCCCGGTGTTCCAGGCCCGCCTGCGGGAGTGCGCGGCGGCGCTGGAGCCGCATGTGGACTGGTCGGTCTTCGAGGTGCTGCGCAGGGCGGCGGGTGCGCCGCCGCTGGACCGGGTCGACGTCGTCCAGCCGGTGCTGTGGGCGGTGATGGTGTCGCTGGCCGAGCTGTGGCGCTCCCTCGGGGTGGTGCCATCGGCGGTGGTGGGTCACTCACAGGGGGAGATCGCGGCGGCCTGCGTGGCCGGCGCACTCACCCTCGCCGACGGGGCCCGGGTGGTCGTCCTGCGCAGCCGGCTGCTGGGCGCCGAACTGTCCGGTCGGGGCGCGATGGCGTCGGTGTCCCTGTCCCCCGAGGAGGTCACGGGCCGGATCTCGCCGTGGGGCGGGCGGCTGTCGGTGGCGGCGATCAACGGGCCGACGTCGACCGTGGTGTCGGGTGATCCGCAGGCGTTGGACGGGCTGCTGGCCGGCTGCGCGGCGGACGGGGTGCGGGCGCGGCGGATCGCGGTGGACTACGCGTCGCACTCGGCGCAGGTCGACGGGATCCGCGATCAGCTGCTGACGGCCCTGCACGGGATCACCCCGGCGGTGCCGGGGATGGCGTTCTGGTCCACGACGACCGGGGGACCGGTGGACACCGCGGCGCTGGACGCCGGGTACTGGGTGCGCAACCTGCGCCAGCCGGTGCTGTTCGAACCGGTCGTGCGCCAACTGCTCGGCCGCGGCCACCAGATGTTCATCGAGGTCAGTCCTCATCCCGTGCTGGCCATGGGGATCGAACAGACCGCGGAGGCGGCCGGGGCATCCGACAGCGCACTCGACAGCGACAACGCCCGTGACGTCGTCACCCTCGGGTCCCTGCGCCGTGATGAGGGCGGCCTGGACCGATTCCTGCTCTCCGTCGGCCAGGCCCACGCCCACGGCGTCGCGCTGGACTGGTCGGCGCTCTACCCCGGGTCGGGTGCCCGGCGGGTGGAGCTGCCGACCTACGCCTTCGGTGGAACGCGATACTGGCTCGCGCCCGGATCGGGAGCGGCGGCGACGCGTTCCGGCGACCAGCCGACCAGTGGGCCCGCCGAGACCGACGCCGACTTCTGGGACGCCGACTTCTGGGACGCCGACTTCTGGGACGCCGTCGACCGGGAGGACCCCGCGGCGTTGGCCGCCGTGTTGGCCGTTCCCCCGGCCGAGGGGCACCTGGAGGCGCTGGCCCCGGCCCTCGGCATGCTGTCCTCCTGGCGCAGGAGGGCCCGGGATCAGGCCACGATGGCGTCCTGGCGCTACCGCGTGCGCTGGGAGCCTTTCCCCGCGACGTCGACCGCTCTGCCGACCTCGACCGGTCTGCCGACGTCGACCGGTCTGCCGACCTCGACCGCTCTGCCGACCTCGACCGCTCTGCCGACCTCGACCGGTCTGCCCACCTCGACCGCTCTGCCGACCTCGACCGCTCCGTGCGTTCCATCGGCACAGGCCGGCCCCTGGCTCGTGCTGGTGCCGGCGTCCGACGGCACGTCCGAGGTGTCGCCGGTGCTCGACGCCCTCGGCCACGACGGCGCCGCGGTCACGGCGGTCGGCGTCACCCCGCAGGCGGACCGGGCGGGGCTCGCCGATCTGCTCCGCGCGGCGCTGGGGGACGCCCCGCCCGCGGCGGTGGTGTCGCTGCTTGCTTGCGAGGACACGCCCCATCCGGTGCACGCGGAGATCAGCACCGGGCTGGCGCTGACCGTCGTGCTGGTCCAGGCCCTCGACGATGTCGGCCTGGACGCGCCGCTGTGGGTACTGACCCGCGGCGCTGTCGCGGTGCGTGACGGTGATCCGCCGGAGAGCCCGGCGCAGGCGGCGGTGTGGGGACTGGTCCGCTGCGCGGCGCTCGAACACCCCCGGCGCTGGGGTGGTCTGCTGGATCTGCCCGCCGCCGTCGACGCCGCGCTGCTCGGGCGGGTGCGAGCCGTGCTCGCGGGCGCCGGGGTGGAGGATCAGCTCGCCGTGCGGGCGGACGGCGTGTTCGTCCGGCGCCTGGTCCGGGCGGGTGACCCGCCTCCGGCGGCGCCCGCCGGGTCCGCCGGGACGTGGCGTCCGCGCGGCACCGTCCTGATCACCGGTGGTACGGGGG
>NZ_JALKFU020000215.1 GCF_023242965.2 Frankia sp. AgKG'84/4 | reverse complement strand
GCACGGCCGCGACCCGCAGCGGCGGGCGCGACGCCGGCTGCGTGCGCGCCGGTGACGAGGGCGCGCCGAGGCTGGTGACCGTCAGCATGCCCGCGATGCTCTCACGCCGTCGCCCGCCACCCCGGTCGCGCGCCGAGGCGATCGGGTCCGCCCGCCCCTGCGATGATGCCGCCGTGCCTGCCACCCGCCCCGCCCCAACCGGCGCGGAAGGCCCGGCCAGTACGGAAGGCCCAGCCGGTGCGCCGGATTCGGCCGGCACAGCAGGCCCAGCCAGCACAGCAGGCCCAACCGACACAGCTGGCCCGGCGGCGCGGCGGATGCCGGCGGAGTGGGAGCCGCACCGTCGGACCTGGATGGCGTTCCCGCCGCCGAACGACACGTTCGGCCCGGAGGGATCTCCGAGCCTTGCCGCCGCGCGGGCGGCCTGGGCCCGGGTGGCCACGACGATCGGCCGCTACGAACCCGTCGTCCTGCTCGCCGGTCCGGGCCAGGGCGCGGCTGCCGCGCGGCTGGTGCCACCGGCGGTGACCGTGATCGAACATTCGCTGGACGACGCGTGGATCCGCGACACGGGCCCGACCTTCACCGTCGAGGACGGTCACCGTCTCGGCGCCGTCGACTGGGTGTTCAACGGCTGGGGCGCGCAGGAGTGGGCGAGCTGGGCCGCGGACCGGTCGCTGGCCACCATGATCGCTGGCCGGGCCGGCGCGGCGGTGCGGCACTCATCCCTGACGAACGAGGGCGGCGGGATCGCCGTCGACGGCGCCGGCACCGTGCTGCTCACCGAGACGGTACAGCTCGATCCGCTGCGCAATCCCGGCTGGGACCCGGCCCGGGTCGAGGCCGAGGTACACGCCCAGCTCGGCACGTCCCGGGCCATCTGGCTGCCGCGGGGGGTGGCCCGCGACTACGACCGGTTCGGCACCCGTGGGCACGTTGACGTCGTCGCGGCGTTCGTCCGCTCTGGCGTCGTCGCGGTGCACAGCCAGCCGGACCCGAACCATCCCGATCATGAGATGACGCGGGAGCTCGCCGCGCTGCTGCGGGCCAGCCGGGACGCCGCCGGGCAGCTGCTGACAGTGGTCGAGATCCCGGCGCCGGCGGTGCTGGAGGTCGACGGCGGTCCGGCCGGTTACTCCTACCTGAACCACTATGTCGGCAACGGCGTGGTCGTCGCCGGCGTCTTCGATGATCCCCGGGACGCCGAGGCGCTCGACCTCATCGGCCGGTTGCATCCGACGCGCCGGATCGAGCCGGTCGACGCCCGCGTGATCTTCGCGCACGGCGGCGGAGTGCACTGCATTACCCAGCAGGAGCCCGCGATCGCGGGCTGACCCGAAAATTCCAGCATCGAGACCATCCGGTCGTCATGGGCCTCCGCGCTGCGCGAACACGCAGGTGGACGGGCTGCGCGTAGGCGGCTTCGCGGGACTGGTCGGGCACGACGACCACAACCCGTTATTGACATGCGTTTCGGGAATCGTTTTCATCAGTGCTGCGGCGTCGTCAACCCCTCCTGCGCCGCCGCGCCGCCCGTCCGCCCGTCCGCCCGTCCGCCCGTCCGCCCGTCCGCCCGTCCGCCCGTCCGTCCGCCAGGTCTCGTCGAAGAGGACTCCGTGCCCCCCTCCCCTCGCCTGCGTCGCCCGCGTCTCGCCAACCCGCCGGCCATCCTCGCCGGCCTAGCCCTGTTCGCCGCCGTCCTGGCCGGCTGCGGCTCTGGCGGCGCGTCCGCCGCCACCGACGGCCGGCTCCCGGTCGTCGCGACGACGAGCCAGGTCGCCGACTTCACCCGCGCCGTCGGCGGCGACCGGGTCAGCGTCACGCAGATCCTGCGGCCCAACGTCGACCCACACGACTACGAACCCACCCCGGCGGACCTCGACGCGATCGGCGACGCCAAGGTGCTCGTCGAGAACGGCGTCGGCCTGGAGAGCTGGCTCGACGACACGGTCGGTGCGGCCGGCTTCGACGGCGTCCGGGTCGACTCGAGTCGCGGCGTCACGATCCGGTCGGGCACCGGCGACGAGGAGAAGGGCGGCGATCCGCACATCTGGCACAACCCGCTCAACGTCAAGATCATGGCTGCGGACATCGAGCGCGGGCTCGCGCAGGCCGACCCAGGCAACGCCGGCTACTACCACGCGAACCGCGTCGCCTACGACGCGCGGCTCGACACCCTGGACGCCGACATCCGCCGGCAGATCGCGACGATTCCGCCGGGCAACCGCAAGCTGGTCACCAACCACGACGCCTTCGGTTACTACCTCGCCCGCTACGGGCTGACCTTCGTCGGTTCGATCATCCCGAGTTTCGACACCTCCGCCGAACTCTCCGGCAGCAGCATCCGTGACCTCGTGGACCGGATCCGGGCGACGGGGGTCAAGGCCGTGTTCTCCGAGTCCTCGCTCCCGCCGCGGACCGCGCGGACCATCGCGACGGAGGCCGGCGTCCGCGTGGTGGCCGGCGAGGACTCGCTCTACGGCGACACTCTCGGACCGTCCGGCTCGGACGGTGCCACCTATCTGCAGATGGAGGAGCACAACACCCGCGAAATCGTCGCCGCCCTGAGATGAACGTCGACGTACCGACGCAGCGAGCTGAAGTAGATACTTACGTCACGGTAGAGTTGGGCCCGCAATAGGCGGAGCCGCGTTGACCAACCGCAGACCGGACCGGGGGGTAGCTGCGCGGCGCGGCCGCCGTGAGGCCATCACGACCGACCGCACCCGTCGGGGGCCTGACGGTGTCGCGCGTCCGCCGAGCGGATCCCGGAACGGGCGCGAGGTAACCGACACGTGGATGACGATGTGAGGCGCGGCTCGGACCGCGCGACCAGCCTGGATCATGGAGTCCCGCCGCCGCGGCGCCCCCAGGAAGGTCCGCGCGCGGACCGGCACGACCCCGCGAACCATGAATATCCGGACCGCGGCCATTCCGACCGTGAGTATGCGGACAATGACTTTGCGCGCCGCGACTATCCGGACTATGTCGATCTCCTCGGGAAGGCAGCGGCGCTGGCCGATCAGCCAGCGACCGAGGCACCGGTCCGCTCGGGTAGCCGGGCCAATGCGTTGTGGACGGTCTTCGATCAGGTCGTCTCCAGCGGCACGAACGCGGCGATCAACTTCCTCATCGCCCGCCGGGTCGACCCGACCGGGTTCGGTGCGTTCGCCATCGCCTACACGATCTTCGCCATGGTGGTCGGCCTGGCCCGGGCCGCGGCGACCGCGCCGCTCGGGATCAGCTACGCCGACGTGCCGCCCTCGGCGTTCCGCAAGGCGGTGCGCAGCGCGGCCGGCACGGCGCTCACCCTGGGCGCCGTGGTGGGGGTGGTGCTCCTGCTGGTCGGGGCAGCGCTGCGGGGCACCGTCGGGTTGAACCTGACCGTCATGGGTGTGATCATGCCGGCGCTGCTGCTGCAGGACGCCTGGCGTTACGCCTCGTTCGCGCAGGGCAGGCCGCTGCTCGCAGTGGCCAATGACCTGGTGTGGGCGGTGGGGCTGGCCGCCGGAGTCGGTCTGCTCGCCGTCGCGACTCCCGGCACGCAGGGCGGCGCCGCCCTGGTCCTGCTCTGGGGTGCGGCCGCCGGGCTCGCCGCGCTGGTCGGCATCGTGCAGCACCGTGCCTGGCCGGCACCGCGCCACGCGTGGACGTGGTTCACCGGGCACCGCGAGACGACCGGCTTCATGACCGCCGAGTTCCTCACCCTGCAGGGCGCGCAGCAGTCCTCCACCCTGATCATCGGTGCGATCGGCTCAACGTCGCTGGTCGGCGCGCTGCGCGGACTACAGACGCTGCTCGCGCCCACCACGAACCTGGCGGTGGCGCTGATGAGCTTCGCCATCCCGGAGTTCTCCCGGCGCAAGCACATGCCCGGCCGTGATGTGCTGCGCGGCGCGTACCTCGTCAGCGGGCTGGTGGTGGTCTCCAGCACGCTGTGGGGGCTCGCGTTCCTGGTGCTGCCGGGCAACTTCGGCGCCGCGCTGCTCGGCGACACCTGGAAGCAGACCCACGAGCTGCTGCTGCTCGCCGTGATCGCGCAGGCCGGCCCGGGCCTGGCGGTCGGCCCGGCCGCGGTGCTCTACGCGTTCGGCCGGACCCGGCTGACCTTCTGGATCAACCTGTTCTTCGTGCCGTTCCTGCTCGCCTGCCCGGTGATCGGCCTGCTCGTGGGTGGCGCCCGGGGCGTCGTGATCGGCAACATCATCGTGTACTGGGCGACGATCCCGCCGTGGCTGTACTACCTGCACCGCCAGGTCCGTGTTTCGGCCGGGCAGCAGGCAGTGGCGACCGGGTGACGGGACCGTTCGGGGCATTCCCGCACACAACAGCTTAGGTACGCTTAACCTGTGCGGAGTCCATCCGTACAGGTCAGGTCGGGAGTGCTCTGGTGCCGCAGTTCGCGTTTCCGTTCCGTCCGGGCGCGGCGACGGCGGGCGTCGCCCAGGCCGAGCTCGCGCAGCTGCGGCGGCCGGTGCGCGGACGGGTGACGGCGGCGGCGATCCTGCAGGCGCTGGCGACGGTGCTCGCGATCACGCCGGCGGTGATCCTGGTCGAGATCGCGCGGCGGCTGCTGGAGGACACCGGCCAACCGGTGTGGGCGCTGGCCTGGACGGCGGTCGGCCTGTTGCTGATCCGGCTCGTGCTGTATGCGGTGGCGAGCCTGCTCAGTCATCTCGCCGACGCGGACCTCGCGCTGATGCTGCGCCGACAGCTCACCGATCAGCTCAGCGCGCTACCACTGAGCTGGTTCGCCGGTGGTGTCTCCGGCCAGGTCCGCGCGACGGTGCAGGACGACGTCGCGACGTTGCACCACGCGGTCGCCCACGCCCGCGGGGATCTCGCCGCCGCCGTCGCCGGCCCCACGGTGGTCGTCGCCTACCTGCTCTGGGTCGACTGGCCGCTGGCGCTGGTGACGGTGGCACTGGTCGCGGCGGCGCAGTCGATCCGAATGCGGCTCAGCGTGCGCGCGACCGACGAGATGGCCCGGGTCGCCGCGGCGAGCACCGAACTGACCGCTGCCGTGGTGGAGACGGTGCGGGCCATCAGCGTCGTGAAGGCGTTCGCCGGTGGCCGCGGCGCGCCCCGGTACGCCACGGCCGCCGCCGAGTACGTCGACGCCGACGAGGCGGCCCAGCGGATCTTCCTGCGGCCCCGCGGGGTGGCCCGGGCGACGGTCGCGCCGGCGACGGTGGTGTTCGCCGTCGCCGCCGTCGGCACCGGGTTGGTCGCCGCGGGCTGGAGCGATCCGGTGAACCTGGTGGCCTTCGCGCTGCTCGGCGTCGGCCTGTTCGAGCAGCTCACCCCGATCTACCTGGCCCAGGACCTGCGTGAGAGCGCCGAGGGGGCGGCCGGGCGGATCGGCGGGCTGCTGCGCGAACCCCGCCAGATCGACGTCGGCCCCGCGCGGGCGAAACCCGTGGGTGCGCCGTTGACGGTGGAGCTCGACGACGTCCACTTCGGGTACGGCGACGGCGCCGACGTGCTGCGCGGGGTAAGCGCGTCGCTACGGCCGGGCACCGTGACGGCGCTGGTCGGGCCGTCCGGGGCGGGCAAGTCGACACTCGCGATGCTGCTGGCGCGCTTCGCCGACGTCACCGCGGGAAGCATCCGCCTCGGCGGCGTCGACCTGCGCGAGATCGACCGCGGCGAGCTGTATCGCCACGTCGGCTTCCTGTTGCAGGACGCCGTGCTGCTGCGGCGCTCGATCCACGACAACATCGCCCTGGGCGTGCCGGCGGCGACCGAGGACGAGGTGCGGGCCGCCGCCCGCGCCGCCGCGGTCGACGAGCGCCTGCGCGCCCTGCCCCGCGGCTACGACTCGGTCATCGGCGCGGACGCACATCTGTCGGGCGGGGAGGCCCAGCGGGTCGCGATCGCCCGCACCCTGCTGGCCGGCACACCGATCGTCGTCCTCGACGAGGCGACCGCGTTCGCCGACCCCGATTCGGAGGGGGCGATCCAGGACGCGCTGGCGGAGCTCGCCACCGGCCGGACCCTGCTCGTCATCGCCCACCGGCTGTACACGATCACCGGGGTCGATCAGATTCTCGTCCTCGACGACGGTCGCATCGTCGAACGCGGCCGGCACGACGAACTGCTCGCCGCGGACGGGCGCTACGCGCGGATGTGGCACGCCCAGCAGGGAAGCCGGTCATGAGCGGGGAACTGCGGGCGCTCGTCCCCGCGGATCAGCATCGGCCGCTCGGCCGCTACCTGGCCGCAGTGGCCGGCTACGCGATCAGCGAGGGCGTCGTGTTCGGGCTGCTCGCGCCGCTGCTGATCGCCCTGTTCGACGGTGACGACGCCGCCGCGGCCTGGTGGCTGATCCCGATCACCGTCGCGGCGGCGGCCGGCTGGGTCGCGCACTACTACCTGGGGTCACGGGCGCTGCGGTTGTCGTCGGCCTGGCGCCGCGACCTCTACACCCGCCTCGGCGACAAGCTCGTGACCCTGCCGCTGGGCTGGTTCGACGGTCCGCACGCGGAGGAGGCGCCGCAGCTGGTCATCGGCGACGCCGCCCGGGTGGCGAGCACCGTGTTCCTCGCGCAGTCCCTGCTCGGCGCGGTGCTCACCCCCGCCACGATCGCCGTGTTCCTCCTCGGCTACGACTGGCGGATCGGGCTCGCCGCGCTGCTCGCCGTCCCGGTGGTGCTCGCCGCGCTCGTCCTCGCCCATCGGGTGACGCAGCGGACCGAGGCCGCGGGGCATGCCGCCGCCACGGAGGCGGGTGGCCGGCTGGTCGAGTTCGCCGGCGCCCAGCCGACCCTGCGCGCCGCCGGCCAGGACTCCGCCGGCCGGGCCACGCTCGACGAGGCCCTGACCGCCCAGCACCGCGCGGCCCGGCGCGAGATCGTCGGCCGGCTGCCCGGCGAGTACCTCGGCGAGCTCGGCATCCAGCTGGCTTTCACCGCGCTGCTGGTCACCGGCCTGGCCCTGACCACCCACCATCGTCTCGACGCGGGGACGGCGATCGCCCTGATCGTCCTCGGTATCAGCCTGCTGCGACCGCTCGACGCCCTCGTCGGCCTCGGCGAGGCGGTGCGCGGCGCGCGGGCCTCCGCCCGGCGGATCGGGGAGCTCCTCGCGGTCGCGCCGCTGCCGCAACCCGTGGCCGGCGGCCGCATCGAGCACGGCGGCATCGAGCTGGCCGACGTCCGGTTCGCCTACCCCGGCGGCCCCGAGGTGCTCTCCGGACTGACGCTGACGATCCCGGCCGGGCGTACCACCGCGCTCGTCGGCGCCTCCGGCGCGGGCAAGACCACGGTCACCAAGCTGATCGCCCGTTTCCACGACGTCGACGCCGGCTCGGTGCGCGTTGGCGGCGCCGATGTCCGCGACCTCGCCGGCGAGGAGCTGCTCGGCCGCATCGCGCTGGTGTTCCAGGACGTCTACCTGCTCGACGCGACCATCGAGGAGAACATCCGGTTCGGCAGTCCGGGTGCCACCGCCGACCAGGTCCGCGACGCGGCGCGCCGGGCCCGGGTGGACGACGTCGTCGCCCGGCTCCCCGACGGTTGGGCCAGCCGCGTCGGGGAGGGCGGCCGGCTGCTGTCCGGCGGCGAACGCCAGCGGGTCGCCATCGCCCGCGCCCTGTGCAAGGACGCGCCGATCGTGCTGCTCGACGAGGCCACCGCGTCCCTCGACGCCGAGAACGAGGCCGCCGTGCACGCGGCGATCACCGAACTCGCCGCCGACCGCACCGTGTTGGTGATCGCGCACCGGCTGGACACGATCGTCCGCGCCGACCAGATCGCCGTCCTCGCCGGCGGCCGCGTCGTCGAGTGCGGCCCGCACGCCGACCTACTTGCCGCCGACGGACGCTACGCGGCGTTCTGGCGCGAACGCCGCCGGGCCCGCGGCTGGCGGCTGACCGCCGAGAACCCGCCGGCCACCGCCGGCGAAAGTCATTCCGGCCCCCGATGAATCCCGGCGGGCCCCGGTGTCCACGCTGGTGAACGGACACCGCTGACTGCCCTGCGGAGCCCAGCCATGACCGCCACCGCGCCCGGCCGCCGGACCGTCGCCCACTTCTCCACCAGCGTCGACGGCGTCGTCGAGTCGCCCGACGCCCGGATCAGAGCAGTTCGCGGGCGGCCCGGACGACACCGGCCATGCCGCGGCGCTCGGCGTGGTCGGCGATGTCGCGCAGTTCGCCCGGGTCGGCCCGCCCGCCGGTCCTC